>JANMSP010000310.1:0-14016 GCA_031389475.1 Pyrinomonadaceae bacterium | reverse complement strand
CGTTAGGAAGGGCTTTTTATAGGTTAGCGTTAAAGCCCTCCCTAACGGTCAGGCTTCTGCCAAAGGCGGCCGACTTGATTTTGAACTCCTATATCGGTTATCTTCTTCACCTATTCGCCGTATAAATTTTCTAAAATGCGTGTTTTAGGTATCGATCCGGGCAGTGAAACGCTCGGCTGGGGTGTGGTCGAGGGCAGCGGGCTGAAATACGCGCTCACCGATTTCGGCACGGTAAAATCGAAGCCGCGTGAACTTTTCTCAAAACGGCTTTTGAAAGCGTACGAAGGCGTCGCGGAGATCATCGAGAAGTTTCAACCCGACGTTGTGTCAATTGAGGAAGCGTTCTATTCGGTGAATGTAAACGTGGCGATGAAGCTCGGACAGGTTCGCGGGGTAGTTCTTCTTTTAGCCGAGCAGCGAGGTTTGAAAATCGCCGAATATGCTCCACGGCTGATCAAGCAAACGGTCGTCGGCCATGGAAACGCGGAAAAACACCAGGTTGGCGAGATGGTCCGTGTTTTATTGAGATTAAAAACCGTTCCCGCGCCGCATGATGCGGCCGATGCGCTGGCAATCGCGATCTGCCATTTTCACCACGCCGGTATGCAGGATCGCATCGCCGAGGCGAAGAAAAAAAGTTAGGTGTAATCCTGTCAGTACCGGGAGCGGTAGCGACTCATCAAACAATCTTTTCAAATTTTAACTATGAAAATTCTTAAATTATTAGCTGTCACCATCTGCCTCTGTGCCTTATTTGCCGATGCAACAGCTCAAAAACGCAGGCCGGTGAATTTGTCAAAAGCCAAAGAGATCGGCAGCACGGCTATCGTGATCGACGAAACTCTTTCAGTCTTGCGAATGAAGCCGAGCCTGTTTGCCGAAACGGTTCAGCGAATGCGGCGTGGGCGGAAGGTGCAGATTTTGGGGCTTGCCGAGGCCGACGGTGTGAAATTTTACCGTGTGTCGGTGCCGCCGAGCAATACCGGTTGGGTACAGGCCGATGCTATTTTCGGCAAATTCCGCGGCGGTGATGAGGACAGGCTGGCAAGGATGATCCAAGCTTCGGACGGATTCGATCAAATTGAGCTTGCGACGGCATTTTTCGAGCTTTACCCGAATTCGCAGTTTCGTCCCGCGATACTTCTGCTATTCGGCGACTTATTGGAAGAAACAGCGGTAAAGATATCGAAGGATGCGAACTCCAGACTCGACCGCCGCGAAATGGCCGCGTCTGCCGCACCGCTGCACAGCTATTATTTAAATTTCGTCAGCATCGACCGCTATCGCAAGCTCGGCATTGTGTTTTTATTCAATCCGTCAGTGCGGACATTTCATTACGAAGGAGCCAGTTGGAAGGAGATCGCGAAGAAATTCCCGTTAAGTTCGGAGGCGGCCGAGGCTCAAAAGAGATTAGAGTCGTTGAAGGTAAAGATGGAGAGAACCTCTGCAAAATAGATTGTGTTTTGATTGGCGAAGCATGTCACTATTGGAGCAGCAGGGACTGGGTTTTTCTCTTGTCAGTACCGAGAGCGATAGCGACCGGGTTCTTTGTTGGTGGCGACTAGAACCCCGGTCGCTATCGCTCTCGGTACTAACCTGACGAATCCAGACCCACCGCAATTTGCGATGCGATCCTCGCATTATTTACGAGAAGTGCAATATTGGCCGCCAATGTTCGTCCGCCGCTTTTTTCGGACATTTGACCTAACAGAAATGGTGTTATTTCCTTGCCGGTGATGTTTTGCTCGTCTGCTAACTTCAGAGCTTCGAACAAAATATTTTCCAGCATCGATCTTTCGATCTCAAATTCCTGCGGCACGGGGACGGTAACGAGGATCGAGTTTTTCAATCCGAGATCGTCACGAGACCTTGCGATTCTTGCCACGTCTTCAGCTGATTCAACACGTTCATCGAACGTTAATCCGCTCGTACGCGAATAGAAAGCGGGCATTTCATCGCATTGCCACCCGAGAACTGTAACGCCGTATGTTTCGAGCCATTCGCGGGTTGCGGGCAGGTCGAGCACGATCTTTGCACCCGAACAGACAACGATGATCGGTGTTTGGGCGAGTTCGGGCAGGTCGGCGGAGATGTCCTGGGAATATCCGCGATGTACGCCGCCGATGCCGCCTGTGGCGAAAACTTTAATGCCGGCGGCATAAGCGAAGAATGCGGTAGTTGCAACCGTTGTTGCGCAATTAAGTTTATTTGCGATTGCAATAGGAAGGTCGCGGCGGGAGATCTTTCGGATATTTTTGTCCGTGGCGAGTTTTTCAATCTGCCGTTCACTCAAACCGACGCAGATTTCCCCGTCGAAAACCGCGATAGTCGCGGGAACTGCACCAAGTTCGCGGACGATCCGCTCAAGCTTTAAAGCGGTTTCCAGGTTTTGAGGATAAGGCAGGCCGTGAGCAATGACCGTAGATTCGAGGGCGACGACGGGAAGTTTATTGTCTAATGCATTCGCAACTTCGTCGTTTAGAATAAGTTTCATTTGCAAAAGACTTTCTGTGGCAGTCGCGGCTTCGCCGTTCCGTATGCGGAAAAGCTAGTGTAATATAGTCTAAGTTTGCGAAAAAGCGGTGGTACGGGCAGAAACGCGACTGTAACGGAGCGTGCACCGCTAACCGTAGCACGCTCCGTTACCGTCGCGTTTCTGCCCGGGGAGAGAATTTCATAAACTGCGGAAAAGCATAGCTTTTCCGCAAATAGACGGGCATAGCCCAAATACAGGAATCTCTCCAATCCCTTATTTTACAAATTTTCCGATTCGGTCCAGCCGCGGATGTGTGACACAGCCGAAGAATTCTCCGTTCGATGCTCCGCGGTCGCACGACCAATATACAAACATTGCCCGGCCGATCACTAATTCACGCGGGACAAAGCCCCATCCGCGGCTATCGTCGCTTCGGTCGCGGCTGTCGCCCATAACGAAGAACGAATTTGGGGGAACCTTCATCGGCTTGCCCGCGACGCCAAAGTCCCAGTCGTCCAATCTCTGCTGCTTTCCGCCGCGCTCGGCCTGGATCGAATTACCTCTATAGTAAACGCTCCAATTATCGTTTGACTCGCGGTCTTCGAATTCTTTCGTCGTGAGTGCCGATATGTCATCCGGAGCATCACCGATGACACGGTGCTCAGGAAGTTCTTCGCCATTGACAAAGACCCGATTATTCTTAAATTCGACTGTTTCACCTGGAAGCCCGATGACGCGTTTGACGTAATTGATCTGGTATTTTACGAGACCGCGATCGCGATCCGACTTCGGATCGACTGCATCACCCGGATACTTGAATACGATAATATCACCACGTTTGATCTCTCGCTGGGGCAGAAACGGCAGTTCCCATCCGCCGGGCGTAAATATGAATTTATTGACGAGCAAATAATCGCCGACGAGGATAGTATTCTGCATCGAAGCGGTCGGAACCGTTACGGCCTGCAGAATAAAGGTCATGCCGAATATCGCCATGATCAGCGTCACGGTGAAAGATTCGAAATATTCCCGGAAGACCGATTTCGGCGGCCCGACCGGTTTTACTTCCTTCAGCATTTTCTCTTTTACTTCTTTTTCTTCTGTACTCATAAATTGCCTGATTAGCACACGCCGCCGACGGCTATTTCGTTTCGTTCGCGGCCATATTCCGGAGCATTTTCAAGGCTTCGCTGGCCGCCATCATTTCAGCGGACTTGATCGAACGGCCGTTCCCTTCGGATCTGCCGGTTTCCCATGCCGCCTCGACGAAAAATGTCCGGGCGTGCGGCTGACCGTCTGTTTTTACCAAAGAATATGCCGGTGCGGAAAGCTTTTCCGCTTGAAGTGTTTCCTGCAAAAGGGTTTTGTAGTCGAGTGAGCCTTTCGGCGTGACGATGCTCAATTCGCTTTCAAAAATCGCGGCCACAAAGTTTTTGGCGGCTTCGTAACCGCCATCGAAAAATACCGCGGCGATAATCGCTTCGAGCGTGTCCGCCAAGATCGCCTGCTTTTTCCGGCCGCCGGTCTTTTCCTCGCCGCGGCCGACACGCACGAATTCGCCCAGGTTCATTTCCTCGGCCAGTTTCGCGAGCGTGGTCATACTGACCAGGTGATGTTTCATCAATGTCAGGTCGCCTTCGCTGAGCGTGGGATTGGCGGTGTAAAGCTGCTCGGCAATTACCAGTCCGAGCACCGAATCACCGACGAATTCGAGCGATTCATTCTCCGCTTCGCGAAGCTTTTCTTCCGAAGCTCCCGGCAGATTCTCGTGCGCCCATGACCGGTGCGTAACCGCACGTTCCAGCAACGCGGGATCGCGAAACTCGTAGCCGATTAAATTTTCGAGTTTCGAACGATTCATCGCGTCATTGCTGATTTTATGAGGATTGACTGGAAAAAGAAAGCCGGGCATTCATCAATTGAACGCCCGGCCGATTTTTAGATTTTTAATTAACGATTACTAGATCCTCTTCTTTCTTACGACCGGCTTCTTTGCGACGGTTTTAGCTTTTACCATTGTCGCAGTAGTGGACGGAACGATAGGAGCTTCGTTGACGGAAACCTTAGTCGTCGACGCCGAAACCGGCTTTGCCGGAACCACTGCCGGTTTCGCCGTCCCCGGAGCGTTCGTCGTCGTACCCGTTGTCGGTACCGGATCGCTTACCGGCGTCACATCCGTCGTCGGATTAGGCATCGGTTTGGCTATGGTTTGTGCGATATACGGATCCAATCCCTCTTTCCTTCCATCAAACCGCTGTTCATATAATGACTTTAGTTCGGTATAAAGCCCGTCCCTGTATGCTTTGGTAGCCGGTGTGTCGGGCGTCACATTGCGTGCACGGCTCAAAGCATCCATTTCGCGTTCAATATAGCCCTTTGCAAGGGCAATCTTGGCCTTAATTTCGGTATCGAGAGCCAATTTTTCGTCGTCTGTGGTTGCAGCCTTCTGCCGAGTGATCAAAGCCGCGATCTCGGCACCGATCGGCTTTCTCTGTTCGAGATAGTAATCAGCAATAGCAGCGTAAACACGTGGCTCTTTCTGCCTTCGACCAGTCTTTTGAGCAACTTCGTAATAATAAGGCAGTGCTCCCTTCCTGTCCTTTCTTACATGAGAAGTAAGGTACGCGATCGCATAATTCATATCGCTGAGAAGATCCTCTCTACTCGCTTCAAATTGAAACGCCCCACAAACAGGCTTTCCAAGTTTCTCGCATTTCGCACCTGAGTTCAGCTTTGCGATTACCAGTTTGGCGTACTTAATGGAATCGTCATTGTACTTTAAATTATTTTTGTCCGATTCAATCGGGCCGATCAATGCCATCGGTACAATTATGTTGATCAGAGCATCATCATTCGGATATTTGGTTGCAAACTCGTTTCCTGCCGCATAAGCTGCATCCCAATTTTTTGTACGTACAGCAGCATCATAACGATCAAGAATTGCGAGACGCGGTGCTTCCGCGATTACTTTTTCCTCGCCCTGTACAACTTTTTTTACGTATGCAATCTGAGCGGCCCAGTTTGCATTACAGGTTCCGTATTTTTCAAGAAATTCTTTCCCCGAGGAAACGGCATTCTGCTTTTGTTCGATCGTGGCTTTAGTCAAGCCAAGTTTTGCGTCAATATCCTTGGAGAATTTTGCGTAAAGTTCTCTGAGTGCCGCGTCTTCCGATACGCACCGCGGATCTTCCGCCGGCGGAGTCGCCGCTGCATCCTGAGCCGTAGCCGATACAACTCCCGCAGCCGCAAACGCGGCAACAAGAAGTCCTAAGTTCAAAAATCTAAAAATCGTTTTCATTAAATCTACCTCCGCCTGAATTGTAAATTCTCAATAATTCTAATTTTCCCAAACGCAAAACCCGCGTAAGCTGTTTTGCGTGAGTTCAGATGTTACGCCTAAAAAAAAAGTTGCAAGTGTTTCGGACGAAACATCACTAATATTCATCAGGCCGTTCACGCTTTCGTAATATTCTGAAAAGTAAATAATCACGTAATTTTTGCGGTTGTGTCAAGCTAAAACCCGTTCGCCGAAAATAAAAAAACACCGAAACATTTCCTGAGTGGAAAATGCTTCGGTGTTTTCGGCTGAACTCTCAGTCCGGCTGGATTTCGGTTGTTAGTTCTTGACGATCCGCGGACGGGTTTTCTCCTTACCGCTCCTATCGAAAGTTATTACGACCGGCGGGAATGACGGTTTCGATTGCGTCGTTTTCTGAATCAGCTTTTTAGGCTGAACCGGCACTTCCTTCACGCGGCTGCCGACGATGATCGGCTTTGTTTCTTTTTCGTCGCCAGAGTTAACTTCTTCGGCATCTTCTTCTTCTTCGCCATCCGAAAGCGATGCAGTGTTGAGGTCCGCTGCCGGAAGCGGCTTCATTAATCTGCGGGCCAGGGCTTTTTCCGTGTTGCGGGAAATTCGCGGACGCAGTGCCTGGTAAATTTTTCCGGCGATAGCGGCGGCGTATCTGCCTCGTTCGCTTTGACCGCGAGTAATAACTACCACGGAATATTTAGGATCTTCGACCGGTGCGACCGAAGCAAATAGCCCGACCCAAGAGCCTCTGCCGATGCACGAACCGGTTTTGCCGGCGATGCCCATCGATGAATCGACGCCGCGCCGGGCAGTTCCGTACACGGCAGCTCCGACCATTCCGGGCAAAACGCCTTCAACATTTTCCTGTGGAACATTTACCTGCTCCGTCAGCTGTGTTTTAAAAGCCGCTTTTTCGCTTCGCGGACGCTGAATTTGCGGGACGACCTTTCTGCCGCCGTTCGATATAGCCGAAACCATTACCGCAAGCTGCAGCGGCGTAACCTCGAAATCGTCGCCGTGTGAATAGATGCGGGCGTTATTGTTTCCATAAGGCAGTTTGCCGGCGGTTTCGCCTTCGGCATTGATGCCGGTCGGTTCACCTAGCCCAAGGCTTTTCGCGTATCCGATCATTTTCGAACTGCCCATGTTCGAGCCTACACGCTGAAAATAGCCGTTATTCGAAAATGCCAGTGCATCGTTCAAATTCATTCCCGATGTCGATTTTCCAATGCCGCCCTCTTCATTGATTACACTCTCGTTAATGCCGCCGACCGCGGTTACGAGTTTGATCGTCGAACAAGGCTTAAAGCCGTCGCGGATCGCCCAGTCCTGATTGACCATCGTCACAATTTTGCCGGTCTGGGCTTCCATCACGACAATCGTTCCGGCGTGCGAGCCGAGAGCATCGACCGCCGCGCGCCGTATCGTCAAATCTTCGCCATCTGTCTTGTCGTTATCTATGTTAGCGATGGTTTCCGTGCGGAGGCCGCGTTCGAAGGCGATCTTGCGGGCACGAGCTTCGCGGGCAGCCTGTTCGCGGCGTCGCTGCTCGGCTAATGCGGCCTGGCGGCGGGCTTCTTCGGCTCGTCTGCGTTCGGCTTCCGCCTTACGTGCTGCGGCTGTTTTCTTTGGATCGGTTTTGGCGTTTTTCTGTTTCGCCTTTTCTTTAGCGGTCAGCTTTTCCTTCTTATCTTCTTTCGCCTTTGCTGAAGCTTTATTATTCTTTGTGTCTTTTTTAGCGTTTTTAGCGGTGGCTTTCACATTGGCGGAATCTTTTTTGGCATCCATTGCTTTAGCCTGTGTCTTCTTAACGTCGGTCTTTTTGACGGCCGCGGCCTTTTTCTTTTGAGCGTGGATGCTCATCGAGAATACAAGGCTGATCAGAAGAAACGGAAAAAGGAGCTTCGACAGACGCTTTTGGGGACACATCAACTTCATGTTTTACCTCGGCTAAAATCGTGTTTCGGAATGAATTTTTTTGGGTGGCAGAAAGATCGTTAAAGACTGGATTTTTGATCTTTCAGGACTTTGCGTAAAAGCTAATCCAGACTATAACATTCAAAGCGAATGCGATGCAAGTTCTTTTAAGCGTTTGTTTAATAAATTTCTTTTATGAATTTTTTCAACACATTCCGCGGTCGTCTTTTGCTCATTCTGGCCATAATGCTGGTTGCGACGCTCGGCGTTCAATACTATTTGAATTTAGTTACCCAGAAGGAGAATGACAACCTCCGGCAACTACAGGCGCAAGCGCTTGTATCGGGAATTACCGTCGGGTCTAACGCCCTGACCTCGAATACGGACCGCGTTGAAAACTTGATAGAGCGTACTGACCCGCCCTTACTCGATCAGGCTTCAAGGGAGCGGATTTTGGATATAATTATTATCGACAGTAATTGGCGCGTTGATGACAGTCTCAACCCTGATTACCAGCCGGCGCTTGGCCAAGACGGGGAAACGACCATCTACCGAAAACTTGCTGAATTAACCGATCTGCCGCCCCTGATGGAAGGCGGACGCCTTGGCTCCGACATTGATAATTTCCCAAACAAAAAGACGGCCTACAATAAAGATGACGATGACGAAGCCCATGCCGTGCCGATCGAAACCAGCCGTGGCCGCTGGTATATTATGGTTCTCTTGAAAAACGATAAGTACGCAGCCGCCAACCGTGCCGTCTTGCCGTTGATCGTCACTCTTGCAGTGCTTTCACTTTCGACGCTTGTAACGTTTTTTCTGGTTTGGAGATTCACGCGGCCGATTTCGGATCTGTCGAACGCCGCCCGCGAAGTGGCTGAAGGAAATTTATCCGTTCGCGTCCCCGAAAATATGCGGCAGGACGAAATGGGCCAGCTCGCTCAGCGATTTAATGAGATGACCACGGAACTGGAAAAAACGCGGCAGCTCGAGTCGCAGCTTCAGGAAGCAGAGAAGAGTGCCGTGATCGGAAGGCTCGGTTCGGCAATCGCACATGAGATCCGCAATCCGCTGAATTATATCAATCTGACTCTCGATCACCTGCGAACGAAATTCGCCCCGGAAGAAACCGCAAACCGCGAAACATTCCAGAAACTGACCTCGCAGCTCAAAACCGAGGTCGCCCGCATTAATGGGCAAATATCAGATTTTCTCAATTACTCGCGTCCGGCGAACGTTAACCTCACTCCAATCGATGCCCGCGGCGTCATCGAAGATTCGATGCGTATCGTCGAAGCTCAAGCAGCTGAAAACGATATAAAGATCAGCATTATCGAACACGAGAATGTACCAAAGATAATGGGCGATTCCGAATTTCTCCGCTCGGTTTTCAATAATCTGTTTATCAACGCGGTCCAGGCGATGGGCACCGAAGGCGGAAATCTTAATGTGAAAATTTCGCCGGATGAAAACGAAAGCCTGGTAAACATCGAAATTTCAGACACCGGTAACGGAATTCCGCCGGAGAATCTGGCCAAAATATTCGAGCCGTATTTTTCCACCAAAGAAACAGGCACCGGATTGGGCCTGGCAATCGTCCAAAAGATTGTCGAAATGCACAACGGCACAATAGAAGCCGAATCGAGAACAGGCGAAGGAACGAAATTTACGGTTAAGCTTCCAAAATCGGAAAGTTAGCCACGAATAACACAAATGTCACCAATATTTTTTTTATTCGTGACATTTGTGTTATCCGTGGCCAATCGGTTTTATGGCAGAATGAGAATATGGCAAGAAAATCAATATTAGTCGTTGACGACGAGAAGAGTCAGCGGGAAATTTTGGAAATGATCCTGTCGGGCGAGGGCTACGACGTGACCACGGCAAGTTCGGGCGAAGCGGCGATGAAGTTTGTCGCTGACCGCCGGTTCGACCTTGTGCTGACCGATCTGAAAATGACCGGAATGAGTGGCTTAGACTTATTAAAAGAGCTGACGAATTTCGATAAGTCGATCATCGTCATACTTTTAACGGCACACGGTTCGGTCGATTCGGCTGTCGATGCATTGCGTTTGGGTGCGTTCGATTACCTTCAAAAGCCTTATGATAAGGAAAAATTGCTCGAAACGGTGTCGCGGGCTTTGAAAAAGCTTTCTACGCTCGACGCCGAGATCGTTTCCGTTTCGCCGGAAATGGACAAGGTCAAAAAGCTGATTCTGAAGATCGCGAAATCGAATTCGACTGTTCTGATTCGCGGCGAAAGCGGCACCGGAAAGGAGTTAATTGCGCGTTCGATGCACAAAAACAGCTTGCGCACCGATGAAACGTTTCAGGCGGTAAATTGCGCGGCGATTAACGAAAATCTTCTCGAATCCGAGCTTTTCGGCCATGAAAAAGGTTCGTTTACCGGTGCTGTCGCCGAGAAAAAAGGTTTGTTTGAGATAGCTAATAATGGAACGCTGTTTCTGGATGAAATCGGCGAACTCGACATCGCGCTTCAGGCAAAACTCCTGCGTGCATTGCAGGAACGCGAAATACGCCGCGTCGGCGGAATCAGGGAAATCGAGATCGATGTACGCGTCCTGGCCGCGACGAACCGCGACCTGCTGAAAATGGTTGAGGAAAAGCGTTTTCGCGAAGACCTTTATTACCGGCTGAACGTGCTGTCAATCGAGATTCCGCCGCTACGCGAACGCCGCACCGACCTTCCTATTTTGATCGACTACTTCGTCAAAAAACATACCCGCGGAACCGAACGCAAGATCACAATTGCATCCGACGCCAAAAAGCTCCTAATAGATTACAGCTATCCCGGCAACGTCCGCCAACTCGAATCGGCTTTGGAACGGTCGATTTTACTGTGTGAGAATGACACCGTTACTTTGGAAGATCTGCCGCCCGAAATGACGCAGGGTTCCAGCCCGTCAAATTCCAGCGACCTCTTCAAACTGCCGGCCGATGGCGTAAATTTCGAAGACGTCGAACGCAGCCTGATAATGCAGGCAATGGACCGGACCGACAACAACATTACGAAATCGGCTAAACTGCTGGGATTGACTTTTAGGACGCTGCAATACCGATTGGAAAAGTTCGGTGTAAAAAAGGAAGCGGACGGAACGGAAGAGAATGACGAAACTTGAAGTTTCTGTTGATGACATATGAAACTTTTACCTAAAATTTTAGCAATAATAGGCTTAGTGCTTTTCGTATTAAGCTTATTAATTCCAAATAATTATGATTTATGCCACAGCGATTTAAGCATTGGAGGACTAACGTGCCTGCCGGATTGGGTATTTCAAATTGACGAAGTGTTCTATGTTGCATTAGGTTGTATTTTCTCATCGATTATTCTCGCTATCACAAGAGATTCACCCCTTAAACTTTTTGAGGGATAAGCGCTTTTTGTCTTTTACTCTTGAGCTAATATTTGGTTTTTCATAAAGCGTAGCCACGTGCTTTAGCACGTGGTCAATTACAGCAATTACCCAATAGGGCGTTTTAACGTCCTTACTCCTAGATATGTCGCGAAGAGTATACTCAGAGATCAACCTTTATTTAACCTGGCACACGAAACATAGCGTGCCAATGATTACCGAATCTATTGAACCTCACCTACATGAATTTTTAAGAAATAAGGTCTTTGAAACGCCGGATACTCTATTTCATGCCGTTGGCGGAACCGCAAATCACGTTCACCTTGCGGCATCCATCAGGCCAACTATTGATTTAGACGACTGGATCGGGAAATTGAAGGGGGCGAGTTCGCATCATGCAGGCAAAGCTTTGCAATGGCAGGCGGGTTACGGAATCGTTTCGTTTGGGACAAAAGATTTAAAATGGGTGGTGAACTACATTTTGAATCAGAAAGAACGCCACAAAATTGGTAAGATTTCTGACCGTTTGGAACGATTTTCGGATGAAGACAGCTAAAGCTTTTTGCGGAAGGACGTTGAAACGCCCTACGTAACGATACGTATCTGACCACGCCGTAAACGACGTGGCTACGCTTTTAGGAATAAAACAAAGAGAAAAACACTATGGAATGGCTTTCAACACTTAGTCTAGCTCTCGGCACCGCGTGGACTTCCGGCATAAACCTTTACGCGACCGTTTCAGTTCTCGGCCTTTTGCAGAAATTCGGGGCGACAAAGCTGCCGGGCGGGCTCGATGTTCTGGACAATTGGTGGATCATCGGCATTGCGGGCGGCATGTACCTGATAGAGTTTTTTGCCGACAAGATTCCGTATGTGGACAGCGTTTGGGATGTAGTTCATACATTCATTCGAGTTCCCGCAGGAGCGGCGATCGCTTATGCGGCGACCAATCAGATGGATTCGAGCGTCGAGGTTATTGCAACGCTTCTCGGCGGCGGGCTGGCGTTTTCTTCTCACGCAACCAAGGCGGCGGCGCGGGCCGGGGCGAATCTATCGCCGGAGCCGGTTTCGAATTGGATACTTTCGATCGTAGAAGATATTATCGCCTTCGCCGGCGCCTTTCTCGCCGTTTTTGCCCCGTTTGTGATTCTCATCGTTCTCGTAATCTTCACTATTTTCTTTTTCTGGTTCTTCCCAAAGGTCGTTCGGGCAGTCCGCCGAATTTTTAATGCCGTCGGAGCAATCTTTCGCGGCGAAGGACTAAAAGAAGTTGCACGCAAAGCCCCTTGATTATAAGTTATAGAAGATGGAAAGAATTTTTCAAATATCGGCGGTGATTCTAGCGGGAGTCGCCGCCTTTTTTCTGTGGAATGGAAATAATGACGGCGCATTTGTCTCGATAGTATTAGCCTGCGTCGCTTTTTTCTTAAGTGTCCGCACTCAGGTGAAGGAGCGAAACCGCATACGCGATTTGGAGCGGGAGAAAAGCGAGATCGATAGTTAATTGAGTTTTAAGTCTTTGCCCGCGAAAAAACGCGAAAGTTCGCGAAAAAAGAAAGCGTTTTTTATTTCGCGTCCTTTTCGCGTACTTCGCGGGCAAATTTCTTACCGTTTTATTTATGGCAAAGATAGTTCTCGCAACCTTTGGCTCGCTCGGCGATCTGCATCCGAAGATCGCTCTCGCGCTCGAATTGAAGAAACGCGGGCACGATGTTTCTATCGCGGCGATGGAGTTTTATCGCGAAAAGATCGGAATGCTCGGGCTCGGATTCTTCCCGATGGCACCGCATCTCGATCCGGAAGATAAGGATCTGGGCCGTGATCTAATGGACACCGCTAAAGGTTCGGAGAGAATCGTGCGCGAACTTATTTTACCTAATCTCCGGCCGATGTTTGCGGACATGATGACCGCCGTCGAGGGTGCCGACCTGTTAATTACGGGCGAAGTCGTTTATGCCGCGAAATCCGTAGTGGAAAAAACCGGGATCAAGTGGATTACGACCAGCCTCGCTCCGGTGTCGTTCTTTTCGGCGTACGATCCGCCGGTTCCGCCAATGGCGCAGTGGTTTCGGCATCTCAGGTTTTTGGGCTACGGTTTTCACAAAAATTCCAATCTATTTATCCGCTGGGCGATTCGCGATTGGTACAAGCCGTACAAGGATTTCCGCCGCGAGCTAGGCTTGGATGAAGACCACGATCCAATATTCGAGGGCAAATATTCAAAATTGCTGCATCTGGCGATGTTCTCCAAAGTGCTCGGCAAGCCGCAGAACGATTGGCCGCCCGCCACACTGCAAACCGGATTTTGCTATTACGATGGCCAAAATGACTTAGGGACGATGCCGGAACCGCTTGCTGAATTTCTCGACGCAGGTGAGCCGCCGATTGTATTTACGCTCGGTTCAGCGGCTGTGATGGACGCCCGGGATTTTTTCGATGTGAGCGCACAGGCCGCTAAAAATTTAAATAGACGTGCAGTTCTTCTTTATGGCGTTTTCAACGAAAAACCGAAAGGTCTGGATGAAAGCATAGCGGGATTCGATTACGCGCCGTATTCGCTTGTTTTCCCCCGTGCCGCCTGTGTCGTGCATCAGGGCGGCGTCGGCACGACCGGGCAGGTTTTGCGGGCCGGTGTGCCGCATTTAATAATGCCGTACGGCCACGATCAGCCGGACAATGCCGCGAGATGCCAGCGCGCCGGCATCGGCGAAATGATCGGCCGCGACGATTACAATGTTAAAAACGCTGTCGCCGCGCTAAAGAAAATTCTCGCCGATAAAACCTATTCAGCCAAAGCTTTCCAGGTCAAAATAGCTTGGTTGTGTGGTGTGCCGCGCGTCAGAAACAGGGCAAAGACTTTTTCTTTGTAAATTAAGGTCGTGGCATTTGCAACGGCCAACTTAGGTTCAAATTTATCATCCATGGTGATCATTTTG
>JANMSP010000287.1:0-4040 GCA_031389475.1 Pyrinomonadaceae bacterium | reverse complement strand
CCGCTCCCGATCGGGAGCGGTGCTGTTCCATATCCTTGATACGTCTGTTTGTCTGTTATTAGAGCGCCGGTATTGATCGCCTGGCTAAACGACGAAACAGCAAAAACCACCGGCAAAAGCAACAAAATTATTAATTTTTTCATAACGTCAATCAGTCTGTCTTGGTTTCCAAGGATAGGTAAGGCAAAAGACGCAACGCTATAGAGTCGCGAAAAACTATTCTCATCGCGGACATTCTAGCTCAATTGATGTTTAAAAGAACAATCTGCGATTCCGATTTCAACAAAGTTCCGGTAAACGAGTTTCAGCACGGGGGCTTTGGGTAACACGCGGAACGCAAAACGGCGAACTGAAATAACTAGCAATCTCCTGACAGTAAAGATGAAGAGGGCAAATCAAACGCTCGGGTATGGGCACTCCGCAAGCTCCATTTCATCTTTGGAAAAGAGCATACTTTACAGGATAAAGGAACTCAAGAAAAACAATCCGGCAGCCTTGAAATACACGCGGAATTGTTTATACTATCCAAATTGCCTGTGGGAGTGGGAGACTACAGGCATTTGAAAAGTGGTCGGCATCTCCACGATGCCGACTACTTTTTTTTCGTTTGATTTTCTAATTGAATGATCTCAACTTTATGTGTAACCGTTATCAAACTTCAAATGACATCGAACGGCTGAGAACGATCTTCGGAAACGCGCCGTCGGATTGGTTCGAGAAAACGGATACTAAATACGACTCGTTTTGTAAAAACAGCAGCGTTCCCGTCGTCCTGAAGGTGAACGGGGAGGAAATGTTCAGCAACTTCTCCTGGGGGATCGTCCCGCATCGGGCAAAGCTCAAAAAAGACATCCTCGTCAATTCGCGGTCCGAGAAAGTTCTGACCTCTCCGGCGTGGAAGAGTTCATTCAGAACCCGGCGCTGCCTGATGCCGGCGACGGCGTTTTACGAATCGGCGATCGTCGACGGCAAACGCCATCCGGTAAAGTTTGAGCTTCGAGGCGGCGAACCTTTCTCGTTCGCGGCGATCTGGGGAAAAAACGGATAAGCTCGGCGATCCTCGCAACTGCTGCTCGGTGCTCACCTGTCAGCCCAACAGCCTGCTTGCCGAAGTGCATACCCGAATGCCGGTGATCCTGCGGCCGGAGCAATACAGCGCCTATCTCGACACTCCGGCCGAACAGGTCGAAGATCTGATCGACATACTTTTGCCATACCCGGCCGAAGAAATGCACGGTAATTTCGACCGCGAGTCGAGTTGAACGCTGAAAAACTTTCAAATGTAGAGGCATAGAATGGCCGTAATATCACTCACACTTAACAATCGAACTCAACTTGATTTGATGTTCACCTACAATGAAATGAAGTACGAAGTGGCTGTTGGCAGGCAAAAAACTATTAGAGTTGAACCCGGCCACCGCATTACCGTTTACCCGCCTGACGGCGCTAGAGCAACACGAAATAAGAGATTCGTTGAATACGAGTATCATATTTATGAACTGCAAGAAAATTCTTTGGTCGATTGCACTCTGGTCGGCTGGCAGCTAGACCTCCGCGTACGCCCGGACATTATCTAGCCCCAGGACCTTTAGACAGTACTCACGGAAAATAAATCTTGCTTATGAAACGCCGTTTCGCATATGATACGGAAGTATCATGAGTATTTACCGACCAATCGAAAACCCTCCCAAAGTGTCCCTGCCCTTTATAGACATACTCGTTCCGGCCGGATTCCCCACGCCTGCAGCGGACTATATCGAGACCCGGATCGACCTCAACGATGTTTTAGTGAAAAATCCGGCTTTCACTTTTTTTCACCGGGCCCAGGGCGACTCGATGGAACCGATGATCCGCGAGGGCAATCTTCTGGTCATCGACAATTTTATCCATCAGCCAAACGGCTGCCTCGTCCTGGCTCTGGTCGATAACGAATTCTGCGTCAAATATTTATACAAATTTTCAGACGGCTCGGTTGAGCTTCGTTCCCATAATCCCAAATACAAGCCGATATTGCTTCCTTCCGGGTTTGAACTTGGATTCGAGATCCGCGGCCGCGTGATGTATGCCGTACAAGGTTTTGAAAAATGGAAGCTATCGCTTTAGTCGACTGCAATAACTTCTATGTTTCCTGCGAGCGGTACTTCCAGCCAAAGCTCAACGGCCGTCCCGTCGTCGTTCTTTCCAACAACGACGGCTGCGTCGTGTCGCGCTCGAACGAGGCAAAGGCCATCGGGATCGCGATGGGCGTTCCCTTGTTTCAAATTAAGCAGGAAGTCGAAAAACACCGTATCGAGGTTTTTTCTTCGAACTACACCTTATACGGCGATATGAGTTCGCGGGTCCATGAAGCGATCAGGCATTTTTCTCCGGAAGTCGAAAACTATTCGATCGACGAGGCGTTTGCGAGGATAGAATTAAACCGATTCTCAAAGCCGCTTTTGCAAACCGCGATCGAGATAAAAGAGTCGGTGCGGCAATGGACCGGCATTCCGACATCGATCGGGATCGCGCCGACAAAGACCCTGGCGAAAATTGCCGGGAAGATCGCCAAGAAATCACCGCACGGAGTTTTCGACCTTTCAAATCCGGCGCTCCGTGATGACGTTCTTTCGAAAACGGACATCATCGATATTTGGGGGATCAACACCATGACCGCAAAGAAACTGCACCGGTACGGCATCCAATCGGCGAAGCAGCTCCGCGATATGGACCTGCGGACCGGCCGCAAGAAATTAACCGTCGTCGGCGCCCGGCTCATCCAGGAGCTTCGCGGCATTCCGTGCCTGCCGCTCGAAATGATCGACCCGGTAAACAAATCGATCTGCTGTTCGAGAAGTTTCGCCGGTGAGGTCAAAACCCTCGGCGAATTGACCGAATCCGTGATCAATTACTTATCGACGGCCGCCGAGAAGATGCGGCGGCAGGATTTAGTCGCGAACGCCCTCAATCTATTTATCGAGACGAACCGGTTCAAAGAAAAAGGCTGCTACGCAAATTCGGTGACGATGAAGATCAATCCGACCGATTCGACCAGGGAATTGATCGCACTCGCCATGCGGATGCTGCGGGCCATCTATAAGCCGGGCTACGCCTACCGGAAGTCCGGCGTCGTGCTGCTCGGACTGCAACCGTTCATCAGCGAAACGCGGAGGCTGTTCGAAGAAGAACAATACCAGCGCGACCGCGAGCTGATGAAAGCGCTGGATCTGCTGAATCAAAAATACGGCCGTCAGACAGTCCGTTTCGGAATGCCCGCAAAACATCACACGCACTGGCAGATGAACCGTAATCATCTTTCGCCGCACTACACGACCGACATCGAACAGATCCTCAGGGTTCGCGTCTAGAACATTTTTCTCAGCTTCAGCTAATATATGAATGGAATATTCGCCCGCAATCAGCCTATGACAAAATACAACCCTTGCTCAGTTTTACGATCGACAATCGGAACTTTCGCTCTTTCACTTTTAATCCTGTTCGCCGCATCCTGCGAAGTTCCCGCTCAAACCGGCACGAAGGCAGCGCCGTCCCGCGTCGGACAAACAAGCGAAAACGTGATCGAGGGCAAGGTCGTGGCCATCGCAGACGGCGATACGCTGACGCTGCTCACGGAAGGCAACAAACAAATAAAAGTTCGCCTCGCCGGGATCGATGCGCCGGAGTCGAAGCAAGCCTTCGGCCAGAAAGCGAAACAAAACCTTTCCGGTCTTGTATTCGGAAAAACCGTTAAAGTCGAAGGCAGCAAAACGGACCGCTACGGCCGACTTGTCGGCAAGATCCTGATCGGCGGCGAGGACGTAAACTTGAGGCAAGTTGAAGAAGGCTTAGCCTGGCATTATAAGCAGTACGAGCGAGAGCAATCCGGAGCGGATCGGAAACTCTATGCCCTGGCTGAAGCAGCCGCCAGGGACGCCCGCTCCGGGTTGTGGGCCGACAAAGAGCCGGAAGCTCCCTGGGATTTTAGACGGGGACGAATAAAATAAGCTGAAGCTTATGCGGAATCGGAAGTTTGTGATTCCAGATACCGGTAGACGCTAATA
>JANMSP010000249.1:0-1526 GCA_031389475.1 Pyrinomonadaceae bacterium | reverse complement strand
TAAATAAGATCTAGTAGCACATTCTTGTGTTTACTATGATTACAGAATCTTTTAGAAAAAAAATAGAAATTTGGACACCATTTGTGTTTTGCAGTTTTCTCTCAGCTATATGTTTATATTCTGAGATTACACATCCACAATCTTCGTGGTTTATACCGTTTCTGGCATTTCTTCCTTTGTGTTTCTTTATGGTTGGTCAAGAAATGTCAAAAATGAAGAAGGAGATTTTACAACTTCGCCAACAAATCGAAGAAATTAAGAAATAGACCAAATAATTGCGAAAACTCTCAGCACCATACATTTAAGACACTACCAATAACCCAAATCGCTTTGCTCGCACGTTCATGTATGATACGCTGTATCAAGCGTGAAAAACGCTCTCATGAATCATGCTTTTCTTCCTCGAAAAAATATCAAAGCTCCGCTGTCAATGGAATATACAGCCATTGACCGAAGAAGATTTTCACCGTTTGTGCCGCCGCCAAAAGGTGTCCGTGCAGGAAATGCCGCTCACCGTCAGCGGTTTTTATTATTGCGTACTCGGCAAACATTACATCGCCATCGACAGCAAACTAAAGCATCATGAAAAGCTTTTCGTGATGTTTCACGAATTTGCACACTATTTAATGCACGCGCCGGACACAAATGCCACCGCAAATTTCCACGGCATCGGCCAAAAAAATCGAAAGGAGATTGAGGCCGATGCTTTTGCCATCTGTGCTTTGATCCCAAAACCCTGGATCGAAAACCGCTCAATTCAGGAACTAATCGAGGATGAAGGCCTGCCTGTTAATATAGTTAAAGATCGCCGGGACATTTACGAGTTGTTTAAAATTTGAATTCCTTTACTCATTCGCCACGAATTACACGAATCACACTAATTAAAAGAATACCAATTAGTGTCATTCGCGTAATTCGTGGCTAAGCCGGAGACCAATTGCGATTCATCTTCGGCCTTTTTATTTGCGACATTCTTATTTTTATTTGAGCATGTTTGCGGCATCAGAGCTTCCGTAGCCTGCTTCTGTCAAGGCTTGCTCGGGCGTGATGCCGATCTGCTGTTTTAAAATAATATTCTCCAGAAACTCGCGTTCGGACATACGGTCGGCGTCCTCCCAGGCGGTGATCAGTCGAATATTATCATCATGCCCCTCCACCTTTAGAGCAAACGCAATCAAATCCGCCCACGTTTGCCCGAATGATTCCTGGCGGTCGCGGACTTTTGCGATAAACCGCGTTTCTGCCTTTTTCAGTGATTCGCCGCTGTGACTTCGGTTCGTATGCGGCATCAGATAATGCAAGGGCGTGCCGGTGACGCTCGCCATATCGATGCGGAAACTGTCTTTGACCCGCAGAAAATGGTCGAGGTTGGCCGAGTCGAAATCTCCGAAACGGGCATTCGGGTTTTGCGCGATCCACAAATGGTCGATACCTGCTGTGAAGGGCGCGACCGCTTTACCCTCATTGTCGTAATCGATCTCTATTCCGGCGGCCCAGCGTTGGCGGTAAGCGGAAAATTCCATCGC
>JANMSP010000239.1:0-13911 GCA_031389475.1 Pyrinomonadaceae bacterium | reverse complement strand
ACGGTTAGGCTTCTGCACAAAAAAAGCCGTTCCTAAAGAGGAACGGCAAAGTTCGGCGAACACTAAACTGACTACAAAATCTGATCTAAAATCTCAAAATTTACGCGTTTTTCTTTAAGTTCCTTCATAGCGACACGCGTAGGCTTCGATTTGCGGATATCGGTATCGGTTCGCGAAACTGCACCACGCTGAAGCTGCTTGCTGCGCTGGGCCGCGAGAATTATCATCCGATATTTCGAATCGATCTCGGGCGGATCGATGATCTCTTTTATTTCCTCGGTCTCTTCAAAAATCTCTTCTTTCTTATTGGCCATAATTCAGTTGTTTTCTCCGGAGGCTCGATGTTTCGTTTCATCGAAACTATTTAGAATATCCTGTATTGCCGCTGTTTGTCGAATGCGTTTCTGCCTTTCAGCGAGAATTATCGATTCCAATCGTTTGGAAGCAGCCGCGATTTCATCATTTACGACCACATATTCGAACTCCGTATATTGCATAACCTCGCCGAATGAGTTGCTTAAACGAAGTGCCAACTGATCAGGCGTTTCGGTCGCCCGAGCCGTCAGTCTGTTCGTAAGAGCTTCGAAAGACGGCGGTAATATAAAAATGCTTACCGCATTCAGCATTTTTTCGAGAACGGATTCCGCTCCCTGTACGTCGATCTCCAGTATCACGTCAATGCCTTCGGAAGTCATTTTTTCTGTTTGTTCAAGAGAAGTGCCGTAGCAATTTCCGTGAACCTCCGCGGACTCCAGAAATTTTCCCGCATCCTCAAACGAATCGAATTCTTCGCGTGAAACGAAATGGTAATCGCGGCCGTCAACTTCGCCGGGCCGCTGCAAGCGCGTTGTTAACGAAACAGAGTAGCCGATATCGGGAACGGACGCCAATATCTCCTTAATCAGAGTCCCTTTTCCGCCACCGGATGGCGAGCTGATGATGATGAGATTCCCTTTCATTAATTTCAAATTTCAAATTTCAAATTTCAAATTTCGGAGGGTATTCTCTGAAACCTGAAACTTCAAACTCGAAACTATTACTCCACGTTTTGCACTTGTTCGCGGATTTTCTCAATTTCACTTTTTATTGCCAATGCGTTCTCCTTAACCGTCATATTATTGGTCTTAGAGGTGATAGTGTTTGCCTCACGATTTAACTCCTGCGTTAGAAAATCGAGACGTTTGCCGACTTCCTTCTCGTCGTTCATGATCGTACGAAAATGTTCTAGATGCGATTGCAGCCGTGCGATCTCTTCGGAAATGTCGGCACGGTCAGCGATGTAGGCGATTTCCTGAGCGAGCCGCGATTGATCGATCTCGATCTGCGAATCGGTTTTCGCAAGCATGTCGCCGATGCGTTTCATCAACCGCTGACAGTATTCTTCGCCAACCGAGCCGGATTCTGCAATGATTAGGGGTAGACGATTTTCGATCTCGTCGAGCCTTATTTCCAACTCGATTTTTAGCATCCGGCCCTCGTTCTCGCGCATCTTCTCAAGATCGTCGAGTGCGTCGGCAAGGGCTTTTTCGACACCGGCGGTAAAATCCGCGCCGAGATCTTCTTTTTTAGGGGCCAGTACGCTTGGAAGGCGGGCAATAACGTTCAGATCCGGTTCGCCGGACAGAGCGAATTCGTCCTGCATATTTTTAATTGCCGCGAGGTAACCGGCAATCAGCGGGCGGTTTAGTTCGTAGGTGATCTCATTTGAACGCTCATATTGCAGCGTAATATCGACGCGGCCCCGTGACAGACGGCTGCTTATCAGGCGTTTGATGACCGGTTCGAGCGGCTGAAGTTCGTTCGAAAGCTTAAGCGCAAGATCGAGAAAGCGGTTATTTACCGTCTTTAATTCGACGCTGATCGCAAATGTTTCCGCCGTCACCGCTCCGCGGCCAAATCCTGTCATTGATTTCATATTGTTTTCTGCAGAAGCCTGACCGTTAGGAAGGGCTATGCTCAGTTGCGTTTACGCCCTTACTAATGTGCGGGCTTCTGAATTCAAGAAAGCCCTCCCTTACGGTCAGGCTTCCGCATTTTGTTCTTCCTCGGCGAATTGAAGTTCGTACAGACGTTTGTATTTGCCGCCTTGTACCAAAAGTTCCGCATGCGTTCCCGTTTGAATGATCCTGCCCTTTTCCATCACTACGATCATATCCGCTTTTCTAATGGTTGAAAGCCGGTGAGCGATGACGATGGACGTTTTGTCCTGTGTCAGGTTTGCCAAAGCTTTTTGTACTAACCGCTCCGATTCGGCATCAAGGGCGGATGTCGCTTCATCCAGAATAAGAACCGGAGCATTTATGAGAACGGCCCTTGCAATTGCGATCCTTTGCCGCTGGCCGCCGGATAGAAAAGTGCCGCGTTCACCGACGAGGGTGTCGTATCGTTGCGGCATCTCATCGATAAAATCGTCCGCAAAAGCGATGCGGGCCGCCTCAGCAATTTCGGCTTGGGTCGCATCCGGTTTTCCGTATGAAATATTGTATCTGATAGATTCGTTAAACAACACCGTTTCCTGCGTGACGAGCGCAATTTGTTTCTTAAGGCTCAATATCTTCGTATCGCGCAGGTCGATGCCGTCCCACAGGATCGAGCCGCCTGACGGATCGTAGAGCCTTTGAATTAGCTTTATCAAACTCGATTTGCCGCCGCCGCTTTCGCCGACGAGGGCTATCATCGAGCCTTTGGGGACTTCGAGAGAAATGTCATCGAGTATTTTTTTAGGGTCGTTTTGATAGCTGAACGAAACATTTCTCAGCTCGATCATTTCGCGAAGCGGTCGAAGTTCGACGGCATCACTTTTTTCGGACAAAGCTTCGTTTTCGTCGAGCACATCCCAAACGTCTTTTGCCGCCGCGAATGCCTTGGCGATCTCATTATGCTGCCGCGATATCTTCCGCATCGGATCGTAGCTGCTGAATAAAAAGAAAAGAAACGTGAAAAATTGGGCAGCGTCCATTTGCCCGGCGTTTATTTCGCGCAGTCCGAAATATAACAAGACGAGAATCGCCACCATCCCGATTATTTCGATGGTCGGCGGTGAAAATGCGGAGATGCGGGCCGAGCGGCGGTTTGCTTTCGCAATTAATTCTGCGACCTTTCCGAACCTCGTCTTTTCGCGGTTCTCGGCCGAATATGCTTTGACTATCGTGTGATTTGAAAGAGTTTCCTGGGCGGTATCGGAAAGCAGCTTGTTTCCTTCGACGGATTCATGCGACAGTTTTCGCAGAGCCTTGCTGAATTTGCTTGTTAATATTCCGATGATCGGCCCAAGCACAATCGCCCCCAACATCAAACGCCAATTTAAATAAAACCCGGCACCGAGAAAGAACACGAGCATGAAACTTTCGCGGAGAACATCGCGTAGATTGGATGAAACGGCCAGCTCGATCGCGGAGCAACTGACGACCAAACGCGATACTAAGAAATTCGTCCGGTGTTTTTCAAAGAACGATGCGGGTTGACTCAAGAGGTGATTGTAAAGCTGTTTGCGAAGATCCAAAATAGCCGCTTGCCCGATCTTTGCCATCAGATAAGACGAAAAAAATTCTGCAATTGCTTTTAGAACAGTAAAGCTGAGCAGCAATACCGCGATCATCCGCCACGCCTGATACCAATCGTCTTTTGGAATAAACCGCTGTAGATCAAAGATAGTTTCGGACTGCTTTCCGGCTATGGGTGAGAATTGGTCGAAGATCGGAACCAGCAGGGCACCAATGGCAGTCTGGAAAACAGCCGTGAACACCATCGCAATTAATGCGATGATGAATGTCGGCCAGTATGGGCGAACGTAATTTAAGAGCCGCTTGAAGTCGTTCATCGAAGTATAAAGATTTGAATATACTTAGATAGCCGGCCAATGTCCAAAACCGGCTTCGTTTGCAACGCTCTATTAAAATATGGCATCTTTTTTACAGAGCCGGTTTCTCGGAGAATCAAATATGAACAATTCGAAAGTCCTCAATATAGTAATAATTTTTCTATTCGTGTGTATTTCTGCTGGTTCGGGTTTCGGGCAGGTCGATGTGCCGCGTCGAACGACGGCGATAACTTATCCCCTGGATCAAGTTGTTTTTGTGCAGTTTCGTGGCACTACGCGTTTTCCGAGGATGAAGGGCGAAGGAAAAATGAAGCGGACGAGCCGCAACGGTACCGAGATCGAGCTTTCGGTTTCGAAAATGCCACGCCCGTTCGAATTGGGAGCAGGTTTCGCAACTTATGTTCTATGGGCTATATCGCCGGACGGTCAGGTCGATAATTTAGGCGAAATAAAGCGGCGTGGATTTTTTGAGTTTGATTCCAGAATAAGTGTTACAACACCGCTGCAGAATTTTGCGTTAATTATCACCGCGGAGCCGCATTTTCTTGTCCGCCAGCCGAGCCAAGAGATAATGCTCGAAAATTTAAATCCGTATACAAAAACCGGCACGACGATTTCCACCTCATCTGCTGTTCAGTATTTCGGGAACTCCAGCGATTATTTTCGTGACTCGAGAACTCCGGAAATTGCGGAACTGGATTATTCCAAAACGCCCTCGACGATCCTTCAGGCGAAGCAGGCCGTGGCTCTTGCACGCTTTGCCGGTGCCGAACGCGACGCCGCCGAAGAAATGCGTGAAGCAGAGGCGTTACTTCTAAATGCGGAAACTGCCTGGAAGGCCGGGCGTCCGGAAGAAACGGTCGATATAACCGCTCGCCAAGCGGTGAGTGTGGCCGTAAAAGCTGAATCGACCGCAGGCGTCCGTAAAGCTGCTCGCGAAAAGCGTAACGAGCAGACAAGGTCGGACGCCGAAACGCGGCAGGCTGAAAACCGCTATCAGGATTCGCAGAATATTATAACCGAACTCCGTGCCCAGCTTTCGGACGAAACTCGTAACAAAGAACTTTCGGAACGGGAAGTCTCGACTTATTCAACCCAGATCAGGGAACTGCGGGCCGAAAACGGCAGGCTGAACGAGGAATTGGGCCGCCTTCGCGTCGAGGCGGACAATGCGAGACAAAGACTCGCCGTGATCGAGAGCGAGAAGCAGGCATTTAATGAACAGCGTTCAAGAGACGAAAAGCTGAACAATATAATAGTGAATCAGGCCGGATTTGTTCACTCGTTAAGGCGTTTCGGGGCGGTTGCTAAAAATGAGCGAGGAATTGTTTTAACGATGCCGGAGAATTTCTGGTCAGCCATCCGTTCTACCACTTTTGCACCGAATGCAGACGCAAAATTAAGTTCGTTGGGTGAACTTCTCGCGACTAACCCGGATTATAAGTTAGTTATTGAAGCTCACACCGACGACCGCGGAACCTCCGAAGAATTGGATGCTTTGACTCAGCAGAGATCGCAAGCCATCGCCGAACGGTTGAGCGGATTCGGCGTTGCGCAGGCACGCATCGAAGCTAAAGGGATGGGAGCTGCGTTGCCGGTCGCTCCGAATACGACAAATGCCAATCGGGCAAAAAACAGGCGTGTGCAGCTAATCCTCGTTCCGAATATCTAGACTTATCCCGGGCTGTACAGCTTTCCTCCTTTGACTGAATGGTAAGAATACGAAAGCGATTAAGTCGAAGGATTCACAAATTTATCCATTAAAATGAGTAATGTCGTAATCTTATGAGGTTGTCTTTTTCGCGTTCTTCGCAGCTTTGATTCGTGGCGTTGCTTGAGAATAAAGAGGTTTCACGCCAAGCCGCGAAGGACGCTAAGCAAGACAAATAAGACTAAGCAACCTTCAATAAGACTAAGCAACCTTCAATAAGACTAAGCAACCTTCAATTTAAACGCGAACGCCCAACTAGGGCAATAGCCTCAAACGTGGTTACTGTAAATTCTCCTGAATTTATGGTAACTTCGTGTTTTCAGATTTCTACGGTCACCCGCAACACTATTTAGGAGCTAAGTTTCGATGAAAAGTTTTTTCAGCGTTTGGGGCATTGCTTTGTACGTTTCCGCCGGTTGCGCGGCTTTAGGGATCTACTGGTCATCGAACGTATATATTCAGAAGGCGCAGGAGATCATACCCGCAGCTCTGACAGCCCGATTCAGCGAATTCGAAAAGAGCGATACGATCACGGACGATATCCGTAGCACTCGGCGGCAAACCTTTCGAATTAAAATGACGAATGAGAATGATAAAGTAATTGCGGGTAATTACGGTTCAATTGTCGCAGATTACGGGAGTTTTCTGGTTTTGTCGAAAGATAAAAGTATGAGCATGTCTAAGTCGGGCCTCGACACGCAGGAAATCGACACATCCCTGAATCTGCCCGGCACCAAATTCGATCCGGTTGCGGAACCGCCCGAATATACCGGACAGCCCGGCCGAAATCCGCGAAAAAACGGCGAGGGTTACTATATCGTCCAGTTCGGCGGCACGGTGAACGATTCGTGGCTCGACAGTGTCCGTGACGCGGGCGTAGAGATTTTGCAGTACATTCCGCATCAGGCGTTTTTCGTTTACGGTGATGCCGCCGCCATTCAAAGGGTTTCGGGCCACTCGCGTGTAAGGTGGGTTGGCGAGCATAGAAAAGAGCATAAGCTTTCGCAGGAACTAAAAGATTTTAATCAGACGGTGAAGGGCGATACGGCGGCCTACGATATTGCGGTTTTTGCACGAGCCGATCTGGATGGTTTTGAGGGGGAACTTACCAACTTTATTCGTGGAAGAATTCTCAGCCGAAGTAAGTTGCCAAATAACTTCTTCAATATCCTGCGTGTCGAGATTCCTGTCGTGGAGATCGAAAAGATCGCCGAAATGCCGGATGTAATTCGAATCGATCCTTTTATAGCGCCGGTCAGGGAAGACGAGCGTGCCGCCCAGATCGTCGCGGGAAATTATACGAGCACTACCATACTCGCCGGCCCTGGCTATGATCCGCTTAGACAATTCGGGGCAGACGGAACCGGTGTTACGGTTGCGGTGTCGGATGATGGAATTTCTATTCCCGGAAACGGAGGATTTTATATCTCATCGGCGAATACCGTAGATGCGCCGCTCCGCGGAGCGACCGCCGGAGCGTCAGGCGGCCACGGGCATTTAAATGCGAGCATCATCTCTGGTGATACTCCGTTCGGCATTCTCGATCCGACCGGCTATAACTACGGGCTCGGAATAGCTCCCAAAGCCAATATCGTTAATGTTCCGTTTCTCAAATCAGGCAGTACGACCACCGACGCCCAAGGAGTTGATGATGCGCTGAATACTCTTGGGCCAAATGGTCTCAGGGCGACGATATCGAATAATAGCTGGGGTTCTGGTATCAATGGTAACTCTTACGATTCGTTGGCTGCCCAATACGATGGCCTGGTAAGGGACGGCTCTTTTGCTACTGCAATCGATCCATTCACCATTGTATTCTCGGCAGGCAATTCAGGGCCGGGAGCATCAAGCCTGACGCGTCCAAAAGTTGCGAAGAATGTGATCTCGGTCGGCAATTCAGAAAATATCCGAACGGAATTTGGCGGTGCCAATGCAGATAATATTGAAGATCTTCGGTCTTCATCGAGCCGAGGGCCATCAGCTGACGGGCGCATAAAGCCGGATATTACCGCGCCGGGAACATTTATTACCGGAAGCAGGGCCGGCACATGCGTTAGCGTAAGCCTTTGTTTCGATGCAAATCATGCTTACAGTACCGGAACATCTCACGCCGCACCCCAAGTTGCCGGAGCCGCCGCGTTATTCACTCAATATTGGCGAAATGCAAATGCCGGAATTTATCCGAGCCCGGCGATGATAAAGGCGGCGGTAATCAGTTCCGCCCAGGAAATGAACGGTCTGAGCACATCGGCTGCGGTGCCAAACGGCAGCGAAGGCTGGGGCCGCATCAGCATGAAATTCATTATGAACACGGGCGTCGGGATGCGGTATGTCGATCAGTCGTCGGCGTTTTCAAATCCCGGTGAAACTCGGATTGTCGCGGGCGGTGTCGGCGATTCGACGAAGCCGGTCCGCGTTACGCTGGTGTGGAGCGATCCGCCCGGCATAGGCGATCCGGCACTGGTAAATAAGCTAAATCTAACCGTAACGGTCGGGACGAACACATATAAAGGCAACGTGTTTTCGGGCGGAATATCGGTAACGGGCGGATCGGCTGACACGGCGAACAATGTCGAGAATGTTTTTCTTCCGGCGGGCATACCTGCCGGTACGCCAATTACCATAACGATCGCATCGACCGCAATCAACGGAGACGGAATTTTAGGCAATATGGACAGTACGGACCAGCATTTTGCTCTCGTCGGGTATAATTTCGCTGTTGTACCGACTGCGGCTTCCGCGGTGATTTCCGGCCGCGTGGTCTCTGGATCGGGAAGAGGAATCGCGAATGCAATCGTAACTTTGACCGATTCTCGCGGTGTTTCAATCTCCGCCCGAACAAGCTCGTTTGGATATTATACTTTTGAAAATATTGCTGTCGGCCAGACTCATACTGTGGCAGTTTCGAAAAAGCGACACTCATTCGAAACACGGACTATAAGGGTCGATGATAATATTGCGGGCTTGGATTTTGTGTCCGGTGGACCCTGATTCATAGTCCGGAAAGCTCCATGCCAGTGCAATCTTACTGAAGTTGTTGAACCCTTTTTGTGTTGTTCTGTGTGTTTTCGTGGTTCCAGTTCCTATGCTTAAAGGACTGGAACCACGAATCAAAACGAAAAGACACGAAGTAAGAAAATCACTATTTTGACGACTCCGGTTACACAGTACTAGTTTTTTAAGACCTGTATTCTATCCGGCGGAAGGCCGAGCATGCATTCATCGCCGACTTTCAAACCGACGAGCCTTAAAACAAGCGCTTGTAGCGTCAATCCGTTGGAGTCCAGATCAACAAGTGTTGTCGAACCCATAGGCTGCACACCGGTTATCACCGCTTTCAGCAAATTATCTTCCGGAAAAGATGCTCCGAACGCAATAGAAACATGTTCTGGTCGGATGCCGAGCCAGACGTTTTGATTTATCGCGCCGAGAGTCCTCAATTCCATTTTCTCCACGCCGAGCCGGTGCTCGCCGACGAGAGTTTGAAATCGCGGATTTGCTGATTTGCTGGAGGTTAAGCGTCGGGCTTCGAACAGATTGTTCCGGCCTGTTATTCGGGCGGCTTCAAAGGAAACAGGATTCGAATAGACCTGCTGCGGCGTTCCCGTCAGTATTATCCCGCCGCCGGACAGCACGGCGACAGTGTCACAATAGTTAAAGACTTCTTCGTAATCACTTGTCGCGAAAACAACTGATATATTCCTATTTTCCCCCAGCTTTCGCAGCTTTTTCGAAAATTTCTGCTTTAGGAAATCGTCCATCGAACAGAATGGATCATCCAGTAACAATACATCTTTCGTAGATTCAAGAGCTTCGGCGAATACGATTGCCGCCCTCTCGCCGGACGATAGCTGCGTGGAAGAATCGCTTCTCACGAAGCTGCCGAGAAAAGACCGTGCGGGCGGAGCCGCGAGATGAAAATTTCGCGCTTCGCTCGCAAGATTCGTGACCTCATTCGAATCGAATGACACAGAACCGCTTCCCCGATCCAGTCCGGCAACGGCTCTCAAAATCGTGGTTTTACCCGATCCCGAAACTCCGAAAAGACCAAGTATTTTCCCGCGCTCAGCGTACAATGAAACGTCTCGTAGAACCCATTTTTCGCCGAATCTTTTTGAAAGCTTGCTGACCTGAAGGGACATAACGAAGCGAAATGCGGAACTTTAGCCTGATTTATTCGTGCAAATTAAAAGTATGCTGTTGTCATCACAATAAAGCAAGTATAATGTGGTGAACATATGGCACAAGAGAAACACAGCTTAACACGTAAGTTAGCTCACGCCGGCGGATGGCAAATAGCCAAACGCGCCGCGAAAATGCTCCCGTTTGGCGGCACCGTAGTGGTCCTTGCATTGGTCGGGCACGACATCAAGAAAAAAGGCTTGGCGAAGGGATTGATGAATTCAAGTATCGATGCGATCCCATTTGTGGGATTGGCAAAAAACGGGATCGAGTTGTTTGCGGGTGATTTTTTTCCGGACAAGGTTCAAACCGGAAAAGGGAAATAGCATATATGTATATTACGGTTTCCGGACGGCATAAGTTGATCGCGGCTGCCTTGGGGTTCATTGTATTCTTCGTGTCAGTTTCCAGCGTCGACGCACAGACAAGGCGTAAGAAAAGAGCCGTGAAAAAGCCGGTACCGGTCGCGACCGTCGTACAACCGCAGACCGAGCCTTTGATAGTCAGCCGTGCGGAGGATTTTCCTGATTCCGGCTCGCTCGTTACAGATCCCGCGGTAGCCGAACGCATTTCTGAACCTGCCGGGACAGCCGACATCACGTCGCAAACGATGGAGGATCTCGTTAACCGAATCAAAGGGCTCGAATCGTCGAAAAAAGTTGACTACGATACAAAACAAAAGCGGCTGATGCTGAATCTCGATATATTGACACGAGCCGAAAGCCGCGCCGAAACTCTTCGAAAACAGCTTTTCGACATGATCGAAAAGGAGAACACCTACACCGCGAAACTCAATCAGATCGACACCGATATTCGCCCCGAATCAATCGAGCGAAGCGTCGCATTCGCCGGAACGCTGCGTCCCGAAGAATTGCGAACGATGCGCCGCAAGAGCTTAGACAGCGAAAAAACGAATCTTCAGGCTCTGATCGTAGAAATCCAGCGTACACGGGCGAATCTTGACCAGAATGTACAAAAGGCCGATCTACTCGTCGAAAAACTCCGTGTAAAACTCGAAAAAGAAATCGACGAAGCTTTGGTCGATGAACCTACGGATCATTAGTGTGAGTTGATTACTGCCTACCGACCTTAGGTGCTTTGACGGGCTTTTTTATCTGTTTCGGCTTATTTACGCAATTCTTAGCCACCGCCAACACCGCCAGTGTTCTGAAAAATTTGTCCTCTAAACTCTTTGCATTTGACAGCGACATTTCAAAATCATTTTTACTAAGCTCTGTAAAGGTCGATTCCAGATCATAATTCGGCGTCGAAAATACAGCATAAAATGCAAATCCCTTTCCCTGAATTTGCCGGTACAGCGACTTGGAAAGCATATCGGGATTTTCCAGGCGGTTTATTACCTTTATAGCATCGCTCAGTTCGTTAAGGGCAAAAACATGATTGACCTTTTCGTAAATATTCGCGAGACCTAATAAAACCTTCGCCTTTGCGACCGAATTCTCCGTTTGTCGCGCGAGTTTTCCGACGTCGGTAAGTTCAGAATAGACCGTCGCTGAATCGTTAACATTTTTTAATAGGGAATCGGCAATTTCGAATGACAAAATGGAGCGGTGTTCGATCTCGGGAACTTTGGCGGCAAATTTTTGAGCTTCGCTGAAACGTTTCTCTTTAATCGCCAATTTCGAACGCAGAAAAAAGAAATAATTAGTAGATTCAAACCGTACCTTCTCATCCCTGATCTTATCCAGCCAAGGTTCGATCTTCTTAAACTGATCTTCGGTTTTGACACCCCACGTGACTAAGTTGACAATCATCGAGTCCGTTAGTTTTCCTTCTTCATCCGCTTTCTCCACACGTTCGAGCCGTGCATCAAAACCGAGCGAAACGGATTCATTGCTTTTTTCTTTATCGCTGAGGTTTTTCCGCATCTCGTCGGTGAGCATTCCGTTTACCTGAGCTTTCGCCTCTGATAGTTGCTGTATCAAGGTCGGAAACCGTTCAACGATTATCGGTTCCATTTCCTGAATCGCGCTGATCATATAAACCGGTTCGGGCTGCCGGTGCTGATCAGGCGAACGATTTATATTTTCCGGGTCGCTCGTGTATGTGGAAACACGTCTGAGAAAAATTTCGATGAACTGCCGTTGAAGTTCGGGGTTCGGTGTCAAATCATCTGGTAAATTCACGCCAAACCCATACTTATCAATACCGAAAATTCTCTCGCTAGCGAATGGATACGATGATAAGAAAAGCAATCTGCGAGGCGTTTCGTTTGCGTAATTTCTTAACAACTCGATGTAAAGAGCATCCGCAAACTGCCCACTCTCTTCTGCAACTTGAAACGGGGCAAAATACCAGTGATAGTCCAGCGGTTCGCGCATCACCCGGCGAAATAGATACCAGCTAAGGTCGGGATTGGACTTGACGCTCGATAGGGCGTTGAGCATGATCTCTTCTATTTCGCGCAATTTATTATTCGGGTTTCTCTCCGCCGCCGTCTTTTCATATTCTTTCAAAAGCTGTTCGGTCAAGCGTTTCGCCCACTCGGCGTCTTTTGGCGCAATAGAGCGAATAACTTCAAATCTGTAATCCGGCGAACGCATTGTAAAACCTTTATCCGACTTGCTCTCAAAGCCCTTTTCGGTTAATCTGGCGGTCGCGATCTTAAAGGCTTCGGTAAAATATTCTCTCGCGGCGGGCTGGTCGAATTTCCATATAAAATCGGCCGAGCGCGTCAAGATGCGGATGCGTTTGTCCGTTTCATCTACCGTTTTGCTTTCGGCGACCTGCTGATCGACTAGAAAACGCGCAAATTCCGTATTGCAAACAGGACTTTCGAGGCTTGTCATCTGCGGGAAAGTCGCAACGGAAATGCCCAAAAGAACAGCAGCGATAAAAACTAGGCGAGAAATACTCATCGATTGCCTCCAAAACTAATTTCGCACAGTATATCAGAAACGTTCAGAGTGCTAGCTTCAGCGTGTTTCTTCGTCAACCGACGGACACGCTAAAGCGTGCACTCTGAACAAATATTGCAAGCGAATGCAACTCTTTACGTTCCCTAAATAGTCATAAAAGGCGTGAACTACCCGCGCCATTAAAAACTATTGGGAGATAATATTAGATTTAGAGTTTTTGCCAGTCTGTTAGGCGTTGCCTTTACTGGACTATTTTCGGCATTTCCGATATACAGCCAGGGCGTCATTGTTCCTATTATTTGCGATCTTCGTCCGTGCAGGCCGCGGCCGATTCCGCGTCCGGTTCCGTTGCCGAATGCCTTGCCGGTCAAATCAATCGAACTTGACACGAAGATCGAAGGCCAGGTGGCGACCACGCATGTAACTCAGATATTCCGTAATAACACGCCGCACACGCTCGAGGGAACATATTTTTTTCCGATTCCCGAGACCGCTTCTATAATCGAATTTTCGATATGGGAAAACGGCAAAAAACTGGTTGGCGAAGTGCGTTCGCGTGAAGAAGCAAGGCGTATCTACGATGAGATAGTTCGTCGCCAAAAAGATCCTGGTTTGCTCGAGTACGCCGGAAAAGATCTGTTCCAAGCCTCGATTTTTCCTATCCTGCCGCACTCCGACAAGAAGCTTGAACTGACTTATTCACAAATCCTAAAGGCCGAGTCGGGAACGGTCGCATATCGTTATCCGCTAGGGACAGGCCGTAATGTATGGTCGCGTGCGGCGATTGAAAACGTCCGTTCAAGTATGCCGCAGCAAAAGTTCGGCACGGTTTCCGGACGGATCGAGATTGTCGGAAAACAGGCCCTGCGAAATGTTTATTCGCCATCGCACTCCATCGATGTGAAGAACAGGAGTGAGCGTGCGGTCTTGGTATCATTCGAAACGAAAGATAACGACAACGATTTCCAGCTTTTCTACGGTCTTTCAAACGATGATTTCGGGATGTCACTGATTACGCATCGCGCACCGGGAAAGGATGGTTATTTTCTGTTAATGCTCTCGCCAAAGGACGAGTTGGCAGAGAGCGAATTGGTCAATAAAGACATCGTTTTCGTGCTAGACACGAGCGGATCGATGGCTGATGAAGGCAAGATGGATAAGGCCCGCTCGGCTTTGCTTTTTGGTATTCGCAGTCTTCGCGACGGCGACAAGTTCAATATTATAAGTTTTGCCGGCGAAGAGCATTTGATGGAAAAAGGCTTGATCACGGCCGATGCCGCCGGTAAGAAACGCGGTGAAGCATTCGTTCAAAAACTGCG
>JANMSP010000216.1:0-2101 GCA_031389475.1 Pyrinomonadaceae bacterium | reverse complement strand
CGGAGTGTCTATTGTGATCGTTGCCGCAAAGCATTGACTTCGTTGGATTACACTACTCCATTCGGCAAAACATCATCCTCACCGCTGTATTTTTCTCACCGAAAGCATTAACTTATAACGTTCGCATCAGCGTTAAAAAATGGACACAACTAAAATAGAAAATCCGCCGGAATTATCCCTGTTTCTGCCGGTGCTGGACGAAGAAGATAATCTGCGGCCGATGCACGCGAAAATCAGTGAGGCTTTAAATAAGCTCGGCAAAACTGCCGAAGTGATTTTCGTCGATGACGGTTCGACCGATAAAAGCCTGGAGATATTAAAGGAAATCGCCACAAGCGATGATCGCGTACGTGTGATTTCCCTTCGCCGCAATTACGGCCAGACAGCGGCGATGTCCGCCGGTATCGACGCGGCAAAAGGCAATATCCTCATCCCGATGGACGCCGATCTGCAAAACGATCCGGCGGACATTATCCGTCTCCTCGAAAAGTTGGACGAAGGCTACGACGTCGTTTCCGGCTGGCGAAAAAACCGGCAGGACAAGCTGATCTCACGTAAGATCCCGTCGCAGATCGCGAACAGAATAATCTCTTGGATAGGCGGCGTCCCGCTTCACGACTACGGCTGTTCGCTCAAAGCTTACCGCCGCGATGTCATTCAAGATGTAAAGCTCTACGGCGAAATGCACCGCTTCATCCCGATCTACGCAAGTTGGGCCGGTGCCCGCGTCACCGAAATCCCGGTCGATCACCACGCCCGCACGATGGGCAAATCGAAATATGGCATCTCGCGGACGATCAAAGTCGTTTTCGATCTGATCACGATCAAATTCATGGCGTCGTACCAGACAAAACCGCTTTACGTCTTCGGAGCATTCGGCGTGATCGCGTTTTTTATTTCGATGATCGCGGGTATCTGGGCAGTCGTGTTGAAGCTGTTCTTTTCAACCTCTTTCATTTTGACGCCGCTGCCGATCATCACCATAGTTATGCTCGCGATCTCGGTGCAGTTCGTTTTAATGGGCCTGCTCGCGGAACTTCAGGTGCGGACGTATCACGAATCGCAAAACAAGGCGATATATGCGGTAAGAGAGAAGATCGGGTTTAATGAATAAAAGACTCTTCAGCTTCCTGGAAACTTCGTGGTTTACCAAGCGAGTTTCGCATCTGCTCACCGACGATGAATACAGCAAACTTCAATGGCGTTTGATGGAATTTCCGGACGCCGGTGACATTATCAAAGGAAGCGGCGGTATCCGTAAGATCAGGCAATCCGCAAAAGGAAAAGGATCTCGTGGCGGTTCTCGGGTGATATACTATTGGGCAGTGTCGAAGAATCAGATTTTCATGCTCGATATCTATGCAAAGAACGAAAAGACTGATTTGACATCGAACAAATACGAGAGCTAAAAAAATTAGTGGGTAAATGGACGAAGTGATGAATACCGAAAGATTTGAACAATTAAGATCAAGTGTAATTGAAGCGGGACTTATCATGAGCGGCGACCGGAAGCCGTCACGTGATTTCGTGCATGAGATCGTGACGAAGCCTTTGCCTTCGCAGGAAATCTGGGCGGTCTGCCTTGAATCGGAGGAACCACAGCTTTTAGTTCCGCGTAAACTCTACCTGGTAAAATACGGCGAAACCGGTGTTTGGGTTAGGGATGAGAAAGGTGAAACCGTTGTTTGCGATAAAGAAGATTTTCTTCCGCTTGCATTTGCCCCCGAAGTAGTAGAATTGCTCGCCGAAGCCGCTTAAATCCAATTCATATGTGCGGTATTGCCGGTTGGGTAAATTTACACACCGATAAGATTTCAGAGAATCACGCCGAAACCGTCTTGCATTCCATGTGCGAGCGGATAACGCACCGGGGGCCGGATTCGGAAGGTTTGTGGATTGATGAAGGCGTTGCGCTCGGAATGCGGCGGCTTTCGGTGATCGATCTGCACACCGGCGGGCAGCCTGTTTACAGCGAAGACCGCGAGATCGTCGTGATAATGAACGGCGAGCTTTATAATTACCGCGAGGTCCGCGCCGATCTCGAAAAACTTGGCCATAAATTCGAGACGCAGACCGACACCGAGATCCTGCCGCATCTTTA
>JANMSP010000189.1:0-3787 GCA_031389475.1 Pyrinomonadaceae bacterium | reverse complement strand
AAAATACTCGTCACGGGCGGAAGCGGTTATTTAGGCACACATGTCCGCAAATTTTTCGATGCCGACGATTTTTCCCGCCGTTCGGGATTCGATCTGCTGAATGCGCGAGATGTGATGGCAATTGGTGAATACGATGTAGTTATTCATCTTGCGGCCCAACTGGATAAATCGCCGGAAGCCGCCGAGCAGGTTTTTTTGACGAACGTCGAAGGAACGGTCGATGTTCTGAAGCAGATGAAAAAAGATTCGGTGTTTGTTTTTGCATCGACAAAGGATGTTTACGGCCGCTTCGCCGACAATTATGAGCTGGTGCCTGAAACCTGCCCGACCATTTATTCCGGCCAAACCGCGCTTGAATGGTCAAAGCTGATTGCCGAGCGATATGTAGAATACTACGCTAATCAAACCGGTTTTCGCTCGTGTATATTTCGTCTCTCGACAGTATACGCTCCGATGAGTGAAGACAATTTGCCGAATTTCGTTGGCTATTACGCAGACGCGATAAATAAAGGTGAGCGAATAAGGGTTTCAGCCAATCGAACGCCCAATCGCGATTTACTTCATGTCGACGATTTTGCAGCTGCGTGCAAGGCTTTTATCGATTCGGTGATAGGTCACGGCCTGTATAATCTCGGCGGCGGAAGCGAAAATGCTTTAAGCATGAAGTCCCTGATTGCCAAACTGGAGGAAGTATCCGGTCTGCAGGCGGTAATTGATAATGAATCGATGCTTCCCAATCCAGTGCCTTTAAATTATATCTCGGATATTAGTTTGGTAACGCAGGAGTTGGAATGGAAGCCGGAGATCGGATTGGATGAAGGCTTAAAAACGTTATTCTAGTTCAATAGGACAATAGAGTTTGTCGGGTTCTTAGAGTAAAATCGGATTTCGTTGAATTCAATGAATTCCAAAAAGCCTATAAGCTCAATCGTCGTTTTCGGAACAAACTGGGTCGGCGACGCTGTGATGACAATTCCTGCATTGCGTGAGCTAAGGCGTGTTTTTCCGGATGCGGCTATTTCCCTGTTCACGCGCTCATGGGCCGAAGGAATTTTTAGCAACGCCACTTTTGTCGACGATATTATTGCTTTCGATCAAGGTAAGAACCGCATCAAAAGCGTTCTCGACCAAACTCAGTTTCTTCGCGAGGGCCGTTTTGACCTGGCGCTATTGCTTCCGAATTCATTTCAATCGGCGCTTACTGCCGCTCTTTCAAGAATTCCGCGGCGAATTGGATATAATAAAGACCTTCGCGGACTTTTATTAACCGATCCAATAGCGGTTCCCGAATGGAAAAATAAACGGCACGAAGTATTCTACTATCTAAATTTGGTTGCCGAAATTGAAAAACGCGTCCTCGGCACGGACACTGTTCTGTATAGTGAACCTGATACTTCCCTGGAAATATCGGACGAGAGAAGGCATGATGCGCGTTCGATACTCGCGACGGCCGGAGTCGATCCTTCTAAAACTGTCATCGCTTTGGGCGTCGGGTCTACCAATTCGCGCGCAAAACGGTGGCCTGTTGAACGATATGCGCAACTAAATGACAGGCTGCAGACCGAATTGAACGCCAGCGTGATCCTGATCGGTTCGCCTGATGAAATTGAAATATCCGCTGAAGTGTCGAACCTTGCGGAACGAAAACCGCATATTCTCACCGGCTCTACGAATCTAGTGCAAGCTGCGGCAATTTTAGGCGAGATCGATTTGCTGATTTCCAACGACATGGGCCTCGCACATTTGGCTCCTGCAGTCGGAACGCAGACACTGGTAATTTTCGGGCCGACCAACCCTGAGACAACGCGGCCTTTCTCGCGGAACGCCGCTATTATTCGCGAACAGGTAGAATGTTCACCGTGTATGCTCCGCGATTGCCCGATCGATCATCGCTGCATGGCCAGAATTTCCGTGGACGAAGTATTTACGATGGCGGTACGAAGTTTGACGGACGACGGGTCAGAAAAGGGAGCGATAGCGAGTGGGTTTTTCTAGTGGTTGGCTCACAACCCCGGTCGCTACCGCTCCCGGTACTGACAGGAGAAAAACCAGTCTCTATCGTTCCCGGTTCCGACTCGCTTGGGGCCATGATGGGCGATGTTGTGCTTTTTACGTATGGCTTCCCGCTAGTGTGCTAATAGGCGATGTCGAGGAAGCCGGAAATCGCCGAATTATTCTTGTTGTCGATTCTATTTTCTTTCGCTATTCGGAATAATCGATAACCGTTTTCGGTAAATCTGAAATGTATATGCAGTCTAGAGAAAACCAACTTAAACCCGCCGCATTTATTGACCGCGACGGAACATTGATCGAAGAGGTTAATTTTCTCTCGCACATCGATGATTTGAAGCTGTTCGATTTCACACTCGAAGCATTGAATTTGTTGAAGAATCGGAATTTTCTTATTATCGTCGTCACCAATCAATCCGGCATCGGGCGAAAGATATATGACGAGGATGCAATGCATTCGATTCACCGGGAATTACAGAATCAGCTATTCGAATTGATAGACGCTTTTTACTTTTGTCCGCATTTGCCCGATGAGGGATGTAGATGCAGAAAGCCAAATTTAGGGATGATAGAGACCGCGTGCATCGATTTCTCGATCGATCTGGAGAATTCGTGGATGATCGGGGACAAGAAAATTGACATCGGAACAGGTTTTAACGCCGGAATAAAAACGGCCCTGGTACAAACAGGCTACGGACGGGATCACGCAAAGGACTTGGAGAAGCAGCCGGACATAATTGCTGAAAATTTGCTGGATGCGGTAAGGCAGTTATTAATTTGAGCCGTTGCCGCTGGCGAAAGGCAGCTTGACCGTAAATATCGCACCTTTATTTGCCCCTTCGCTCGATGCACTGACAGTTCCTCCGTGCATTTCCACAAGGTTCCTCACAATAGCCAGCCCCAGCCCAAGACCGCCGTTCTTCCCGGAACCGCTCGAATCTTGTCTGAATCGTTCAAAAACTTTTGGCAGAAATTCGCGGCTTATTCCCATTCCCGCATCTCGCACGGTTATTTCCGCTAACCCGTTTTCGTTTTTCAAACTGACGTCGATTCGGGTGTTTTCCGGACTGAATTTGATCGCATTATTCAACAAATTCGAAAAAACCTGGCGGAGGCGGTCGCGGTCTCCCTTGATCGAATGTCCGTTAACACTGTCGCCGATTTGTAGGCTGATATTAATTTTTTTCGCATCCGCGGAGGGTTTGGCAGTCTCTACCGAATGGCTGACAATCTCCACAGGATCAAGTTCTACGATCTCCAATTCGGATTTACCGGAAATGATCCGTGCGACATCCAGCAGATCCTCGATCAGACGGTTCTGCGTTTCAGAATTTTTAATTATGGTCGTAACGGCCTTATTATATTGCTCATCGTCCAGCGTTCCGCCCTTCATTAAACGGGCCCATCCGAGTATCGAATTCAATGGAGTGCGTAATTCGTGAGAAACCGTAGCCATAAATTCGTCACGTAAACGGTTGGCGATCTCCGCTTCCTGCCGGGCTTTTTGTTCATTTTGCAGCAGCGTTTCGCGCTCCATACCGGCCTCGTTCAAAGTATCGTTCACCGCACGAAGTTCCTGCGTGCTTTCTTCGATCTTTTGCTCGAGCCCGAGATTTACTTCGGTCAAGGCTTTTTCAGCGGTTCGGCGCTTCCTATTCTCAAAAAACACGACCATATTTGCCAGGCCCAGAAAGACGATGCCGGCAAAACTGGGACCGGCCACACCCATCGGTGCCGGTTCGGCTGCGTAGAGGTCGATCTGCACGGCATCGCGAAG
>JANMSP010000173.1:0-2833 GCA_031389475.1 Pyrinomonadaceae bacterium | reverse complement strand
TTGACAATTCCCGGCTGGATCGTTATCGCGATCCTTCTTATCCAGTCGGTCTATATGATCGCCGTCGGTATCGAACGCTGGCTTACATACAGCAAAGCTAAACAGCAATCGCGGCAGTATGCTCCGAAAGTTGCCATGGCCTTGAAAAGCAGCAACATCGACGAAGCTATCAATATCAGCGACAAGCACAAAGATTCGCACCTTGCGATGGTCGTTTCGTCGGGCTTGAAGGAATTCGCCGCTCACCAGGGCAATTCGGACATTTCGGCTGACGAAATGGAAGCTTCTAAGCGTGCCCTCGATCGTGCGATAGCCGTGAAAACCGCGGAATTGAAACGCGGCCTTTCAGGGCTTGCTACCGTCGGCTCGACCGCTCCGTTCGTAGGACTGTTTGGAACCGTCGTCGGTATCATCGGTGCATTCGTCGCTCTCGCACAGGCTGAGAATGCGGGTATCGGTGCCGTTGGTGCCGCCATCGCCGAAGCCCTGGTTGCCACCGCATTCGGTATCGCAGTGGCCGTTCCGGCTGTGTGGCTCTTTAACTACTTTACGAATAAGGTAACGAGTTTCGGTGTAGAAATGGAAAATTCCGCATCCGAACTGGTTGACTACTTTATCAAGCAGCGTACGAAAGCCTTGAAAGGCTAAGTCATTGTTCTGAGTTCAAGCTTCAGCTTGTCTTAGTGCTGGAGCGTAAGACAAGCTAAAGCTTGAACTCAGAACGATAGAAGGGGAAATACCATGGGTGCTAAAATCGGTGGAACCGATGAATATAATTCGGAGATAAATGTTACTCCGATGGTTGATGTCATGCTGGTGCTTCTGATCATTTTTATGATCGTCACGCCGCTGCTTCAATCAGGCATTCCGGTCAATCTTCCAAAAGAGCTTAATGCTCCGACGGAGGACCCGGAAATTACGAAGGACACTTCCGTAGTCATTACCATCCCGAATAATACCGATTTTTACATCGGTAAAGATCCGTTTCCGATCGCCACGCTTGGCGAAAAGATCAAGAGCATGATGAAAGACAAGACGCCCGCACAGCGTATTGTTTACATCAAGAGCGGGATCGACGTCGATTACGGAACAGTCGTTAAGGCAATCGATGTAATTCGAAAGCAGGACATCGACAAGATCGGATTGGTCGCGGACAAGAAAAAAGGGGGAGAAACTCCGCCGTCGTAACGGCAGGGCTTCTCCGGCACGCTGAAGGCGTCGGGAGTATTAAATTATGGGAATGTCAGGTGGCGGCAGCTCCGAAGAAGCAGTGCCGAGAATTAACGTAACACCGCTGATCGACGTATTGCTGGTGCTTTTGATCATTTTTATGGTCATCACGCCGGTCAAACCGAGCAGATTCGAAGCGAAGGTGCCTGCTGAACCAAAGGAACAGCAGAATCTTGAGGTAAAACCTAATCCATTGACCCTGGTTGTTACGATCAACCGTACCAACCGTGCGCTGGCTCTTAACAATGAGCCGATGGGGAACGTCGATGAGCCCGAAGCATTGACCGCCAGGCTTGCCGAAGAATTTAAGAAACGGGCAGACACCGGCGTGTTTCGCGACGGTACGAACGAGGTTGAAAAGACGCTTTTTATAAAATCACCGACATCCGTACTTTACGGCGACGTGATAAAAGTGATCGATGCCGCCAAAATGGCGGGTGCTCAGCCTATCGGATTGCAGATTGACGATCTAACAGAATAATTTTACCCGGATATGGAATTAGCCGCCGGCGTGGCGGCTTCCTTATCGAGGGTTTGACATGGAGTCGAAAAATGAGATTTTCTCGTTTAGGGATATTTGCTGTACTTACATTAACAGTGCTTGTATCCGCTAATTGTTCACAATATAACCGTATAATGTCCAGAAAAAATCTGGTTGACGGGTCGGAAGCGTATAAAGCCAGAAAATTTCAGGCCGCTGAAGAATTGTTTCGGAAGGCGGCCGCACGCGATCCGGAAGGTTTGACGGTTGAAGGAAAAACGGCACAGCTTTTCCTGGCCAGGACACTGCACTCCGTATATATCGGTGATCGTAAGAACCAGGCCAAGGCCGAGGAAGCGATCAAGGAATATCAGAAAGCACTTCAGGTCGAGAAAAACGATCAGAGTTCGTATAAAGCAATCGCCAGCCTTCTTGAAAATCTGCAAAGGCCGGACGAATGGCAGAAGCTTGTAACCGAACGTGCTAATAATGGCGCGATACTGCCGCAGTACCGGGCCGAAGCTTTAACCGCTCTCGCAGTCAAGCAGAATAATTGCGCCAGCGAAATATCCGACACCGAGGCTACCAAAAAGACTGTTCAGAAAGACGGCAAGGACGTTTTTCAGTTCGTAAAACCGGCTGATCCGGCGGAGTACGCGAAACTTCAGGGATGCGTCGCTGAAGGCAACAAGTTTATCGAGCAGTCGGTCGCTCTCGAACCGGAAGCCGTGAAGAACGCTAAGAGCGTTAACATTAAAGCTATCTCGGACGAAGAATTGAAGAAGACGAACGACCTTCTTAATATCTTCGAATCGGCCAGATCGTACAGGGCTAGCCTGGTTGTTCAGGCGATGCGTCTTGCCGAAATGGAAGGCCGCACGGCCGACCAGGAACGGCTTAAAGTGGACGCGGATAGTGCGAAGGCCCAATATAACGAGCTCCGCGATATTAACAGGGATTTCCAAACGGAGATCGAGGCACGTATCGCGGCGTTAACCGCCGAAGCGAATGCCAATGCGAATGCCGCGAAGTAGTTTATAGATCGAGTCGTTTTTTCCAGGTTAGGTGATGCTCAAATTCGTTGAATGGGGCATCACCTTTTCTATTCTTGAGTGTCGTGGG
>JANMSP010000172.1:0-1801 GCA_031389475.1 Pyrinomonadaceae bacterium | reverse complement strand
GCCGATGTACATCACGCCCTCCTTATTGAACGCCAGCCCCGTCGCCACGCCGAGGCCCGAGGCAAATACCGTCACCTCTTCGCCGCGGTCGATCCGGCAAACTTCGCCAGCCGAACGGTTCGTCACATACAGCACGCCGTCTTTGTCGAAAGCAATTCCGGTCGGATTCATTATCTCGGCGCTCATTTCATCGACGTAACCATCAGTTTCGAGCCGGTAAAGCGTAAATGGCAGCGTCTGCCCGCGCGAGCCGGAACGCGTCAGGATGATCGAATCGTCCTTCGGATCGACCGCCGGATTCGCCACGATATGCATCTCGTCCGTCAGCAGCAGCCCTATCGTTACGGCGTAATGCTCGCTCTCATCGCCGCCGCTTTCCAGGTGAAGCGATATTTCACCCTCGATATTTTCCGGCACGATCGCCAAAATACGGTTTGATGACGCCGCCGTTATTCGGCATTTTTCACCGCCGATATAACACCCGTGATCGCCGTCCAAATCGACAGTAAAGCCCTCGCACACGACCTCTACCTCGCCACCCGCAATTGCGTATTGCGGCGTAACCAAAATTATTCTTCCTGCTTTGTTCATCTTCAGTTTGTTAACAAAGATAAATTCTACGTGCTTCCTTCAGAAATCTGAAATCTCAAATCCGAAATTTCAAATCTGCTATCTGAAATATGCTAAAATCGTCGGAGATAATACGAATGCTTGCGGGTTCCAATTTTATGGACATCTATTTTCTCATCTTCTCGCTATTCTTCCCGCGCGTCGTTCTGCTCGTTTACCTGTTTTTGTTCCCGGAACTTTATCCGGCCAACGCGGTTCCGCAATGGGCGGATATAATTTTAGGCGTGTTCATGCCGCGTATTTTGATTCTCGTGTATATTTATCAGAACATTGGCGCCGACAATGTCTGGTTCATCGCACATTTGGCGGTAATGATCCTAGCCTATTTGGGAGGCGGCCGCGAAACCAAACGCCGCAGGCGCCGCAACGATTAACGATTATGAAATGGCTCGAAACACCCGATAGATTGATAAACCGCGACGAGATCGCCGGCCTCCAATTTCACGACAACGGCGATGATGCAAAAGGAGCCCTCAAGATCCTGCTTAAAAGCGGTGTCGAGATCCAGCTTACCGGCCCGCGTGCTACCGAGATATGGAACGAATACAAAAAGGAAGCTGTGGCGTATTAATTGACTAAGCGGTAAATCAAACCAACCGGCAAGCCGACCACATTCCAGTAATCGCCCTCGATCCCCTCGATGAACAATGCGGCTTGCGCCTGTACGGCGTAAGCACCGGCCTTGTCCAACGGATCGCCGTTTTCCGCCAGAAAATCAATCTCCGCTGCGCTCATTTCCGTAAATTTAACCCGCGTACTCTGCAAGCCGTCCCGCGTTTCGCCATCCCGCACAACCGCGACACCGGTTAAAACTTCGTGCCAATTTCCCGAGAGCATTTTCAGCATCCGTCTTGCATCGTTTAAGTCGACAGGCTTTCCGATGATCTGTTTATCAATGACGACCGTCGTATCCGCGCCCAAAACGATCCCGCCGCGATGCCTAACAGCTATCGTCTCAGCCTTCGTTCGTGCCAGCCGCCGTACATAATCTTTCGGCAATTCGCCCGGCAGTTCGCTTTCGTCGATATCGGGCACGTCCTTTGTAAATTCCCATCCAACCGATTGCAAAATCTCCGACCGCCTCGGACTGCCCGACGCCAGGACCAGTTTCGGCAGGTTAATCATTGAGTGTTTTCCATTTAGCATTTATTTTTATTCTCGATTAAGATGA
>JANMSP010000154.1:0-1706 GCA_031389475.1 Pyrinomonadaceae bacterium | reverse complement strand
TTTGACTCCTGCCTCGCCCCACGCGCGGTCAAACGCTTCGAGAGCTTTTTTGTCCGCTTCGCCGCATTCGCCGAAAGCATATCCGGCAAAGGTAAATGTCACAGCCAATATCAAAAAAATCCTTTTCATAATTTTTTATCTCCTTTTTTTATTAGACATTATCGGAAATAAGATAATTCCTCAGCATTAGTAATATCAATGGTTTGCATTGGTTGTCGAAATGTCACTCGGAGATTGTGCAAGCCACAGGCAATCTCCATCACCAGGTCTGATAGATTCTCTTTGGTCAATCTCAACTCATCTTTGACAATCCGACACCGCTTAATCCCGCTGATGACGTTTTCCACCACTATTCGCACTCTGGAAATAATCTTATTCAAGAACTTAGCAACTGGCGTTAGCTGCTGTCCTCTCACTTTTTTTTCGGTTGTTGCACTACTACCCCTTTCGGTTGATAGCCTTGAAATCCGGTATCTTGGGTCAAACTCGCATTTTCCGGATAGCTGATCTGACTCTCGTCTGCTAACTTTTTATCGTGCTTTTTGCCTTCGACGGTCGCACTCAAATACACCACTTTTTTCGTGTTCTCATTGACCAACAAAAGGTTTTTGTCAGTATGCGTTTTCTTCTTTCCACTATACTTTGCCTTTTGTTGCTCTGCCTTGACAGGTCTTGGCAACTCTCTTTCAGTGGCATCAATGCTCAAATTCGCTCCGCCTTCTTGGGCTGCAATTGTTTCGCTGACAAGTTGTCCGCGCCGCTCCGGTTTCATTCCCAAATCACACAAAGTTTTCTGCAAAACAGGCAGCAGGCGATGAATCCAGTAATTGGTTTGCGGTTGGCTCAACCCAAATTGTAAACCGTGCATGGTTTGCAGTTGAAATGTTTTTTGATAAATCAGAACAAACAATAATTTATCACTAATTTCTGGTAATTTTGCTTTTCTTCCGCCTCCAGCGGCTCGTTGTTTATTCTTTTTTGACGGCTTCGGTTTGGTCGGCAAAGACAGTTGACAGCACCTGTCAAAGGTTGGCAGCAAAATTTGAAACTCTTCATCAGTCAATCCGGTGGCTGCCAAAAATTCTTTCGGCTTTCCTTTTAATTCAATATATCTTAACATTTACACAGTTTAATTGATTCTACCTATTTCCGATAATGTCTAATGGGTATCTCACACACTTCACTCAAAAACAAGAAGCCGTCCAACGGCTGAGATGACGTGGGGCGAAACCGCCACCGCACAAGTTTAGGGAAACAAGACAACGCGATAACAAAGTTGCTGTTTTGCCCTCACGTCCATTGAATTCCTATGCAAAGTCAAATATTAAGTTGCGGCGTTCAGTTGCCGCAGCTTGCGATTATACAAGCGGTCTTCCAAATACCAATAGTCCAACTCCTTTTTCAGCATTACAAAAACAATCGTCAGCAGTTTCCGCGCCGTCGCACAGATTGCTTTGCCTGATCCCTTCTCGCGTTTCTTTTTTTGATAAAAGTCCATCAATGGCGTATGTGTTCGGTTGACCATTGAAAGAACTGCCCGGATTGCAGTTGTCCGCAGCCGTTTCCTGCCCTGTTTGGTGATATGTCCTTGCCGAGTCGTTTCATTAGATTGCCGAACGCTCGTTGCCAAACCCGAATAAGCGACCAGTTGCTTGCTTGTTTCAAACTGCTCGATTGAGCCGATCCCGACCCAGGCCCCGCCCGCC
>JANMSP010000151.1:0-9950 GCA_031389475.1 Pyrinomonadaceae bacterium | reverse complement strand
ACCACGACTGGAAAAGTATCTTAAAATGCCGAACGTTCATTTAGGGATTGATGCTGAATTTTCAATGAAAAATGGTAATAAACCCGGTACGAAGGTTGGCACGTTTGATGCAACAGATATCAATTACTGTTCTGATTTTTTAGCTAAACTGGTAAAGGAGAATCATATTCCTCCTAAAGTATTTATTGTACACCGATATACTAAAAAAATGATTACTAATTCACAATTATTAATTAATAATTAGGTTCTGTTGACATTTGAATCAACCCGGATGACCTAACAGACATCCAAGAAAGCGATGAAAGTCAGATTATCCGATACCGAGTGGCAGAAAATACTGCCGTTTTTGCGAACTTGTCCAAATATTTATATAGGACAAGAACAAGAGTGCCGACAATTTCTCGAAGCCGTTCTTTGGATTGCCAGAAGCGGAGCGCAGTGGCGACTTCTTCCGGTAGAATATGGCAACTGGAACACTATTTTCAAACGTTTTGCCAGGTGGAGCGAAGTTGGCGTATTTGAAAAGCTGTTCAGGTTTTGCGGAGAAGATGTTGACCTTGAACATCTTATCGTCGATTCGACGATCGTTCGTGCACATCCTTCGGCAGCCGGCGCGAAAAAAAACATGTTGCACAAGATCTAGGCCGTTCGCGTGGCGGCTTTTCGACCAAGATCCATATCGCGGTCGATGCTTTGGGAAACGGCTTACGCTTTATCCTGACCGGCGGCGAGCGTCACGACGTGACACAAGCCGGGAATTTGACGGCCGACTTTAGATTCGAAACCTTGATCGCTGACAAAGGCTATGATTCGGAAAAGTTTGTCGAATCAATCGAAGAAAGCGGCAAACAAGTTGTTATTCCGCCGCGTTCAAACAAAAGAAAGAAGCGCGAATACGACCGGCATTTGTATCGTGAACGTCACTTGGTGGAATGCTTCATCAATAAAATCAAGCATTTCCGAAGAGTTTTTTCACGTTTCGAGAAGTTGTCAAAGAACTACTTGAGCTTTATCCATTTGGTCAGCTCATTAATTTGGCTCAGATGAAATGTCAACAGAACCTAATAACTCAAATAAAAACGGTTTGTTCTTTCTCCATTCTTGTACATTAGCTATATTCGCGGTCAATCATCCGTAAAAATTATTCCTGGCACTCTGGTTAAAAAGATGAAAGTAGCGATTGTAAAATATAATGCCGGAAATATTGCATCGGTTCAAAACGCACTTGGGCGTCTTGGGGTTGAATCTATCGTTTCGGATAATGCCGATGTTTTGGGGCGGGCTGAGAAAGTGATTTTCCCCGGCGTCGGCGAAGCGTCGACGGCGATGCAGTATCTTCGCGAGCGAAATCTGGATGCTGTTATCCAATCATTAACACAGCCTGTTCTCGGAATTTGCCTTGGAATGCAGCTTCTTTGTTCTCATTCGGAGGAGAACGACACGAAATGCCTGGGAATTTTCCCGAACCTCGTGAAGCGGTTTTCGGACGCTGATCTTAAAGTCCCGCACATGGGTTGGAATACGATCTCTGCCCTGACATCGCCGTTGTTTGCCGAAGTAAAGGATGGCTCTTATGCTTATTTTGTTCACGGCTATTATGTCGATCAGTCAATAAACACGGCGGCATCGTGTGAATACGGAGCAGATTTCGCGGCGGCGATTCAGGAGGCAAATTTTTACGCGGTCCAGTTTCATCCGGAAAAATCCGGTGTGGCGGGCACGCGTATTTTGGAGAACTTTTTAAGCTTATGATCGAGATTATCCCGGCAATAGATTTGATCGACGGCAAATGCGTTCGTCTGACACAGGGCGATTTTGCGCAAAAACGGGTTTACTCAGAAAATCCGGTTTCGACCGCGAAAGAATTCGAAGCGGCGGGTATCAAACGCCTGCATATTGTGGATCTTGACGGCGCTAAAAATGGAACTCCGGCTAATACCAACGTGCTGGCCTCGATTGCCCGTGAAACAACTTTGGAAATCGATTTTGGCGGCGGAATCCGGACTACGGACGATTTTCGGTTGGTTATTGATTCGGGAGCAAAGATCGTCAATGTTGGCTCGATAGCCGTAAAAGAACCCGATCTGTTTTTCGGCTGGCTCGATGAGTTCGGAAAAGATCGTATTCTTCTCGGGGCGGACACGAACGAGGGTAAGATCGCGATCAACGGATGGCAGACGAAAACCGAAGTTAACCTTATAACTTTTTTGCGGACCTACACGGAACGCGGTGGACGGCAGGCGTTCGTCACCGATATTGCAAAGGACGGAGCACTCGAAGGCCCGGCAACGGAGCTTTATGCTGAAATCCGAGCCTTTCTGCCCGATCTAAAGATCATTGCCAGCGGCGGTGTCAGTTCATTGGACGAAATAGACAAGCTCGAAGATATCGGATGTGACGGAGTTATAATCGGTAAAGCAATTTACGAAGGCCGCATCACGCTCGAAGAATTAACGAAATACCAATGTTAGCAAAACGTATTATCCCATGCCTGGACGTACGTGACGGCCGAACGGTGAAAGGGACAAATTTTATCGATATTCGCGACGCTGGTGATCCCGTCGAGCTGGCTTCCCGATACTGCGAAGAGGGAGCGGATGAACTGACCCTGCTCGACATTTCCGCTACGAGCGAAGGCCGGAAGACGCTTACCGACCTCGTAAAAAATGTTGCCGCATCGATAAACATTCCGTTCACGGTTGGCGGCGGAATTAGCGGCGTCTCGGACATCGGGCGGCTGCTCGAAGCCGGTGCGGATAAAGTTTCGATCAACACCGCTGCCGTCCGCGATCCGAAAATCATTACGGAAGCCGCGCGGAATTTTGGTTCGCAGTGCATCGTGCTTTCTATCGACGCAAAAGCTGCCGGGAACGGCTGGCAGGTTTATCTTAATGGCGGCCGGATCGAAACTAATATTGACGCGGTTGAATGGGCGAAGCACAGCGTGGAACTTGGCGCCGGTGAAATACTGCTCACCTCAATTAATGCCGACGGGACGAAAGCGGGATTTGATCTGGAATTAACGCGCATGGTCTCGACTAATGTTCGCGTACCGGTCGTGGCATCCGGCGGAGCGGGAACAGTTGAAGATTTTGCGGCGGTTTTCGTGGATGGTATGGCCGACGCCGCTTTGGCCGCCAGCGTGTTTCACTATCGTGAAATATCGATACCCGAGCTTAAGAATTTTTTAAGGTCACGCGGAATAGAAGTTAGAATATGAAACTGGATTTTAATAAATATGCGGATGGCCTAGTTCCGGCAATCGTTCAGGATTCGGTCACGGATCAGGTATTGATGCTCGGATTCATGGATGAAGCCGCGTTTGAAACAACGCAGAAAAAAGGTTTTGTGACCTTTTTTTCGCGGACGCGGCAAACTCTTTGGACGAAAGGTGAAACGAGCGGAAATACTCTGCTTGTCGAGGAAATACTCATCGATTGCGATCAGGATACGCTGCTAATTAAGGCGGCACCGGCAGGGCCTGTCTGCCACACTGGTTCACTTACATGTTTTGCGGAACAAACCTCCGGCAAATCGCAGCGAAACATATTGTTTGAGCTTGAAGAAATCATTACCGAACGGCGGCTGAATCCGCTCGAAGATTCTTATACTTCCAAGCTTTTCGCAAAAGGCATAAACAAGATCGCCCAGAAGGTAGGGGAAGAGGCGGTCGAGCTTGTGATCGAAGCAAAGGACGACGACCCCGAACTCTTTAAATCCGAAGCCGCCGACCTATTGTTCCATTTCCTGGTTTTATTACAGGCTAAAAACATTACGCTCGAAGAGGTTCTATTAAAACTCGGCGAGCGTAGACAAATGTAAATGCTGATTACGGGTTACGCGTATTGTATTCCGCAATAAAAGCCTGTGTAATGTCGATCGATTCGTTGACATAAGCCACCGGAAAACTGCTATTGCTTATATCCAAAAGCAGATCGATTCCTCGCGCTTTGGCAAAGGCCGTCATTGCCAATCCTATTTCCTTGGAAACCGGATCAGTTAATTGCCTTTGCCGTTTTTCGTAAGCTACCTGAGCGTCGTCAGACTTTCTTTGTATGTCCCGCTTCAGCGTTTCAGCCTGGTCGATCTTGGCTGGGGTGCCGCTATTGTTGACTTCGTCTACTAATTTTTTGTATTGCGCCTGCAATACATCCAGTTCGTCCTTCCGCGGCTTAAACTCAGTGTTAAGTGTTTTTATGACATTAAGATAGCGTGTAATTCCGCCTTTCTCGTCCCCGAAGGCGGCCGTTTGAATCACGGCGACCTTTGTCGGGGTTTTCGCCGCTGTCGCTTGTGCCTGAATAGCAAGAGCCGAAACTGAAATGAATAATGTGATGAGGATTGATTGAAGTAATTTCATGATCGTTTTCAATTTTCACGCGGCCGGTTTATTAAAATAATTCATCCTGTAGACTCGCCGGCGAAAGATTTCTAATTTGTCGGTTTCTATCTATTTTGGGTTTGCAAAAATTTGGAAAGGATTTTTCGGGAGAAAGCACCATTTCGTATCGAATTATATTACGAACTAGCATCATCTTACAAATTGCGCGTTCGTCAGGATTTTCCTTATTCTTCCTCATCTTGCTTGGCGTCCTTCGAGGCTTTGCGTGAAACCTCTTTTTTTTTAACGCAAAGCCGCAAATCCGAGCCGCGAAGAACGCAAAAAGACAAACAACGTGAGACGAGTGCTGTGTTTAGTAATGCAGAAGCCCGCGCGTCAGCAAGGGCGATCTATTTAACCTTGAATGCTACGCCCTTGCTAACGCGCAGGCTTCTGCATTGAAGCGCTTGCTTGACTTAAACTGCACTTTGACATAAAACTTTAGCAGTTCAACACTCGTACGAATCGTCGCATTGCCCAACTGGGCAATGGCGGAAAACAACTTTTACAATCCGAACTTGGGAGGCTCTTACAGGCGAAATGGCTTCTAATCTTGTTTCTATTACACGGCGGTCTGCTGGGCAGACAATGCGAAGGGATATGTGGTGGGTGACGCCGCTTGTGACCTTTATCGGGTTAGGGGCGTTCGTCGTTTATTCGACGTGGGCGGCGTTTCAGGGCGAATATTACAGCTTTGGGAATTATCTTTCGCCGTTTTATTCGCCGGAACTTTTTGGCAATTCTCCGCACACGATGTTTGGGCCGAAACCTTCGTGGATTCCCGCGTGGCTGCCATTCTCGCCCGCGCTTCTGATACTTTGGGCGCCGGGCGGATTTCGATTTACCTGCTATTACTATCGAGGAGCATATTATAAAGCGATGTGGGCCGATCCGCTTGCCTGCGCCGTCGGCGAGCCGCGCAACGAATATCGCGGCGAGAACAGTTTCCCTTTGATACTGCAAAACGTCCACCGTTATTTTATGTATCTCTCGCTGATCTTTCTCGTGTTTCTGGCTCACGATGCTTGGAAGGCGATGTGGTTTTTGGGAGCGGATGGCGTTGAGCGTTTCGGTATCGGAGTCGGCACGATCGTTCTCACGGCGAATGTGTTTTTTCTCGGCGGCTACACTCTCGGCTGTCACAGCCTGCGGCATTTGATCGGCGGAAAGGACAATGAATGCGCGAAAAAACCAGCGAAGAAGAAGGCGTACGATTGCGTTAGCTGCCTCAACCGCAATCACATGCGTTTCGCTTGGCTGAGCCTGTTCGTCGTTGGGTTTTCGGATATTTATGTGCGTATGCTGGCGATGGGTATTTGGACTGATTTTCGACTGTTTTAGTTCATATGAATTGCCGTCAGCTTTAGCTGGAGGATAGGCGGGAATTAATAAAGCGGCTTTAGCCGAATCACAGAAACAGCAATCATCCTTATCGCTTCAGCTAAATTAGGCTAAAGCCAAAAGGAATCATTAAAAATGAGTTCGGCTAAAGCCGAGTTTCCTCAATTTTATCTACTAGGTTGTGTTGACATTTGATTTTAGCCTTATTGATGAGGCCTTCCCGAAGGGCCGTAGCCACGCTCTTTAGGGCGTGGTCAAGATTGCGGTAATGATCGGCAGCCCGTTTCAACGGGCTTATCAACCAGGTGTGGCTTAAGCCGGGACAGGCAAGGACGTTAAAACGCCCTGTCCGACTAATATCGATTCTAACCACGCCCTAAAGAGCGTGGCTATGGCGGAAATAAGCAAAGACGGCTGAAGCCGCCTCGAAAACTCACATGTCAACAGAACCTAGCTAAAGCCAGTGGCAATTTAAAAAGGAAGATTTTTTTTGGCAATAGAATACACAACATACGAACACGACGTTCTCGTTATCGGAGCAGGCGGAGCCGGATTGCGGGCGGCTATCGAAGCTTCGGCTGCGGGCGTTTCAGTCGGGCTGGTTTGTAAATCGCTGCTTGGCAAAGCGCATACCGTTATGGCCGAGGGCGGAATGGCCGCCGCTTTGGGAAACGTCGATGACCGCGATAATTGGAAGGTGCATTTTTTCCGATACGATGCGCGGCGGGCAGTATGTGAATAATTGGCGGATGGCTGAATTACATGCGAAAGAAGCGCCGGATCGTGTGAGGGAATTAGAGGCTTGGGGAGCGGTTTTCGACCGAACTAAAGACGGCAAGATATTACAGCGCAATTTCGGCGGGCATCGTTATCCGCGCCTCGCGCATGTTGGCGACCGCACCGGACTCGAGCTCATCCGCACTTTGCAGGATCACGGTATTCACCAGGGCATTGAGGTTTACATGGAAGTCACGGTGATCTCGCTTCTAAAGGACGGCGACCGTGTTGTCGGGGCGTTTGCGTATGAGCGGACGCACGGCAGATTCCGGATTTTTAAGGCGAAGGCCGTCATCATCGCGACCGGCGGAGTTGGACGAGCTTACAAAATTACGAGCAACAGTTGGGAAGGCACGGGCGACGGGCACACGCTGGCGTATGACGCCGGTGCGGAATTGATTGACATGGAATTTATCCAATTCCACCCGACCGGAATGGTCTGGCCGCCAAGCGTGCGCGGCATTCTCGTAACCGAAGGCGTTCGCGGCGAAGGCGGAATCTTGCGGAACAGCGAAGGGAAGCGGTTCATGTTCGACGATATTCCCGACAACTATAAAGACCAAACCGCAGACACCGAAGAAGAAGGCTGGCGATACGTCACTGGCGATAAGAATGCGCGGCGCCCGCCCGAGCTTTTGACGCGCGATCATGTTGCCCGCTGCATTGTCCGCGAGGTAAAAGCCGGACGCGGTTCGCCACACGGCGGAGTGTTTCTCGATATAGCGTGGATCAAAGAGAAGATCTCGAACGCGCCGGAACACATAAAGAAAAAGCTGCCGAGCATGTATCACCAGTTCAAACAGCTCGCGAATCTCGACATTACGACCGAGCCGATGGAAGTTGGCCCGACCACGCATTATGTCATGGGCGGCGTCCGCGTCGACGCAGATACGCAGATGTCCACCGTGCCCGGGCTGTTTGCGGCGGGCGAATGCGCGGCGGGAATTAATGGAGCGAACCGGCTCGGCGGCAACTCGCTGTCCGATCTGCTGGTTTTTGGAAAGCGAGCGGGTGAGTTTGCGGCGATTTACGCGAAGGAAAATGCCGCTGGAACCGTTGATAACTCACAGATCGAACAAGCTGCAAAAACAGCCCTTGAACCGTTCGAGAGAAGCGGCGGCGAGAATCCGTTTACGATCCAGCACGATCTACAGGAAATGATGCAGGATTTAGTCGGCATCGTCCGTACCGAAGACGAAATGCAGCAGGCGCTCGCCGGGTTGAAAAAGCTGCGGGAACGCGCGGCAAATGTCAGCGTCGCCGGCAACATCGATTTCAATCCCGGCTGGCACACTGCGCTCGACCTGAATAATCTGCTGACCGTTTCCGAAGCGATCACCCACGCCGCCATCGAACGCAAAGAAAGCCGCGGCGGCCAGTTTCGCGAAGATTTCCCGGCAAAAGATCCGGAATTCGGCAAGCTGAACCTGACGTTAAAGAAGGTCGATGACGGAACAATGCAGATCGAACGCATTCAGATCCCCGAAATGCCGGCGGATTTGAAAGCGATCATAGAGGAGATGGGGTAAGAAATTTTTGCCACAAATAACACGAATGGCACAAATAAAAAATTCGTGAAATTCGTGTTATTTGTGGCAAAATCTCTCAAAACAATGGAAGCAACATTTAGCATTAGACGTGGTAACGCGACAACTGGCGAGATGGTCGATTACCGGACGGAGATTTCGGAAGGGATGGTCGTGCTTGATGCGGTGCATCAGATCCAGGCTGAATCGGCGGGCGATCTGGCTTGCCGTTGGAATTGCAAGGCCGGTAAATGCGGTTCGTGCTCGGCGGAGATCAACGGGATGCCGAAGCTGATGTGCATGACGCGGCTCGACACGCTGCCGATGGATGAGTCCGTCACCATCGAACCGATGCGGGCGTTCCCGCCGGTAAAGGATCTGATCGCCGATGTATCCTGGAATTACGAAGTAAAAAAACGTATCAAAAAATTCAAGCCGCGCGCTCCCGACGCCGAGGACGGAACCTGGCGAATGCAGCAGGAAGACGTAGACCGCGTGCAGGAATTCCGCAAATGCATCGAGTGCTTTTTGTGTCAGGATGTGTGCCACGTCCTCCGCGATCACGAAAAACACAATAAATTTATCGGCCCGCGATTCCTGGTTTACGCCGCCGCGCTCGAAATGCATCCTCTCGATACGGAAGACCGGCTTGGCGAATTGAAAGATGCTCACGGCATCGGTTATTGCAACATCACAAAATGCTGCACGAAGGTTTGCCCGGAAGGAATTACGATTACCGATAATGCTATCATTCCCTTAAAAGAGCGCGTGGTGGATGAATTTTACGATCCGCTGAAAAAATTAGTAAAGCTTTTTCGACGTAGAAAAGATTGATTATCAATTGTTGCTTGTAAATTGCCACTAGCTTTAGCTAGTGGTCGGAATTAATCAGATCGCCCGGCTTTAGCCGAATATCTTAGTTAAAGCTACTAAGGAAGTGATCCTATTCACTATTTGGCTAAAGCCGGTTCAGTTTTCATAATATCCACTAGCTAGAGCTAGTGGTAATTTATAAAGAAATGTTTGAACTAAAACCATTATCGCCGCAAGCCATCCCCGCCGCTCTTGAAAAAGCTAAGCATTACCGTCTGCTCAACGAACCCGGTGCTGCTGAGAGCATTTGTCTCGATATTCTCGACGTCGATCCTGATAACCAGGAAGCTTTGGTCAATATCGTGCTCGCGATGAGCGACCGGTTCGGAAAGGATTATGCTGTGGGCGATTCTAGAATTCAGGATTATCTATCCAAGATCAGCGACGAATACGAATGCGCTTATTACACCGGAATCGTTTACGAACGACGCGCGAAAGCTACTTTGGTAAAAGGCGGTTTGAATGCTTTCGGGCTATTCCAGCAGGCAATGAACTATTTCGAAAAAGCCGAAGCATTGAGTCCCGGCGGCAACGACGATACGATCCTTCGCTGGAACGGCTGCGCCCGTATAATTATCCGCAATAATCTGGGGCCGCACGAGGTTTCTGCCAACGATTCCATCGAATAAGTCTCTCAAGTTCTGAGTTCGAGCTTTAGCTTGTCTTCTGCACAGCGAAGAAGCACGCTGAAGCGTGAACTCAAAACCATTGACACCAGCCGATACATAAGTAATAATGATGCTTATCTGCATTCCGAACAATTTAGTTGATTGATTTCCGTTTACGGCAAGGCCTCGATTTACCCCGCATTTAATGGCCTTTTTCCGTTTCGGAAACTCGTTTTTCGGCACACACAACGCTGAAAATTGATCGAATTTTATCTATTCACGGAGGAAATTAATGGGAGAGCAAACCTTTACCGCGCGCCGTCCGATGGCATGCCTGCTGTTTATTGCGGCAATTCTTTGTATTTCGATATCGTCGTCCGCCCAGCCGAGAGGCGAGTACCGGGCGTTTTGGGTGGACACTTTTAACACTGCCTTAAATACACC
>JANMSP010000147.1:0-15156 GCA_031389475.1 Pyrinomonadaceae bacterium | reverse complement strand
GGATCCAGATCCCCGGACCTGGTTCCCATCACCAACCCTTCAAGCGGCGTCAGCCCCATTGATGTATCAATCGAATTTCCGGCTTTTATTGCCGCGATCGAGCAGCCGTTGCCGAGATGAAGCGTAATGACATTCACTTGTTCGCGCGAAAAATTGTTTAAGGTGCGATAACGGTAAGCGACGTAGCGGTGCGACGTACCGTGAAAACCGTAACGGCGAATTTTGTGGCGGCGATAAAGCTGATAGGGAAGTGCGTAGAGAAAGGCGTGTTCAGGCAAAGTCTGATGAAAAGCCGTGTCGAACACCGCGACTTGCGGCAAGCCTCGGCCGAAAACTTCCCGGGCGGCTAATATTCCCTTAATATTCGCCGGGTTGTGGAGCGGTGCAAGCTCGATACAATCTTCGATAACGCGGAAGACTTCGTCGGTAACGATTGCCGATTCAGTGAAATGTTCGCCCCCATGCACGACCCGGTGGCCGACGGCGTGAATATCAGCTAAGCTTTTAATTTCGTCGATTCCCGACTCTTCAGATGCGATCCAGCGGAGAACAATTTCAACAGCTGCCCGGATATCTTTAATCGGCTGGGCGGAGCGTTGCGGCACTCCTCCCTCGGCGGTTAAGGTGATAATTGCCGCCCCGCCGATGCGTTCGATTACGCCATGCGCCAAACGCATATCATTATTTTGAGCGATGCGGTCAAGATCGGTCGCGATCAGTTGAAATTTGAGCGACGAGCTGCCGCAGTTCAAGACGAGAATGTTCATTGATTTAGTGATCGTGAACTAAATTAATTAAAACGTCCATTTCCAATCGCGTATTTCGGGCATATCGTCGCCGTATTCGTTGATATACGCTTTGTGTTCGATAAGTTTGTCACGCATTTTTTGCTGAACATGCGCTCCCGTTTTCTTGAGCTGCTCAACACGCTCGATAGCGTCAATCACGAGATGAAATCTGTCTAGATCATTTAACACAACCATATCGAACGGCGTGGTCGTCGTGCCTTCTTCCTTGTAGCCGCGAACGTGGATGTTGCCATGATTTGTTCGCCGGTAAGTCAGGCGATGAATCAGCCAGGGATACCCGTGAAACGCGAAAATTACAGGCTTGTCGGTGGTAAATATCGAATCGAAATCTTTATCTGAAAGCCCGTGCGGATGCTCCCTGACGGGCTGAAGCTTCATCAAATTTACCACGTTAACGACGCGAATCTTTAGACTAGGGAAGTTTTGACGCAAGATGTCCACGGCTGCCAGCGTCTCCAATGTCGGAACATCCCCGGCGCAAGCCATTACGACATCCGGATCGGAGCCCTCGTCGTTACTCGCCCAAGCCCAAATGCCGGCACCGGCCGCGCAATGTTTAATTGCGGCCTCCATATCGAGATACTGCAATGACGGCTTTTTGCCCGCGATGATCACGTTGACGTAGTTTTTGCTTCGCAGGCAATGGTCGGCGACGGACAGCAAGGTATTGGCATCCGGCGGCAGGTAGACGCGTACGACTTCTGCTTTTTTGTTAATTACATGGTCGATAAATCCGGGGTCTTGATGTGAAAAACCGTTGTGGTCTTGTCCCCAGACGTGCGAGGTGAGCAGGTAATTCAGGGACGCGATAGCCTGCCGCCAGGGAATCTGTTTAGTCACTTTGAGCCACTTGGCGTGCTGGTTGAACATCGAATCGATAATGTGAATAAAGGCCTCGTAACACGAAAACAAGCCGTGCCGCCCGGTCAATAAATACCCTTCGAGCCAGCCCTGACAGAGATGTTCACTCAAAATTTCCATCACTCTGCCATCCGGTGCGAGATGGTCATCTGAAGGTGTAACGCCTTCCGTCCATGTTCGGTTTGTCGCTTCAAAAACAGCATTCAAACGGTTCGAGGCGGTTTCGTCGGGACCGAAAATGCGAAAGTTTTTATGGTCGTCGTTGAGTCGCATTACGTCACGCAGAAAACCGCCTAACACGCGGGTCGCTTCGGCAAGAGTTGCGGCGGGCTTAGAAACTTCTACAGCGTAATCGCGGAAATTCGGCATTTCCAAATCTATGAGCAATTTTCCGCCGTTGGCGTGAGGATTCATTCCCATACGCTTTGCTTCGGCGGGTGCAAGCTCCTGCAATTCGGGGATAAGTTTTCCGTTTTCGTCGAAAAGTTCTTCCGGCCGATACGATCGCATCCATTCTTCGAGCATCTTCAAATGTTCGGGTTTAGCCGCAAGCTCGGCGAGCGGAACCTGATGCGAGCGGAACGTGCCTTCGACCTGTAAGCCGTCAACCGTTTTCGGACAAGTCCAGCCTTTTGGCGAGCGCAGCACTATCATCGGGTACACCGGGCGCGTCGTGAATCCGTTCGCACGAGCTTGATTTTGAATTTCAGTGATTTCGGCGTAAACGGAATCAAGTGTTTCCGCCATCTTTTCGTGCATCAATTCCGGGTCATCGCCTTCAACAAAATACGGTTTATGACCGTAGCCAATCATTAAACTATTCAATTCTTCTCGGCTCAGGCGAGCCAATATAGTCGGACCAGCGATTTTATAACCGTTCAAATGCAGAATCGGCAAAACCATTCCGTCACGAGCCGGATTCAAGAATTTGTTCGAGTGCCAGCTTGCCGCGAGAGCACCGGTTTCAGCTTCGCCGTCTCCAATCACACAGGCGGCAATCAAATCGGGATTATCGAACACCGCGCCGTAAGCGTGAGCCAAGGAATAACCGAGTTCGCCGCCCTCGTGAATCGAGCCGGGCGTTTCCGGCGCGACGTGGCTCGGAATACCGCCGGGAAACGAAAACTGTTTGAACAATTTCCGCATTCCCGCCGCATCCTCCGAGATGTTCGGATAAACTTCGCTATAAGTTCCTTCAAGATAAGTATTGGCGACGATCCCCGGTCCGCCATGCCCCGGTCCTGCGATGTAAATGACATTCAAATTATGCAGCTTTATCAGCCGGTTCAGGTGAACATAAATGAAATTCAACCCCGGCGTTGTTCCCCAATGTCCGAGCAGACGCGGCTTGATGTGCTCGATTTTTAGCGGTTCGCGCAGCAACGCGTTGTCGAGCAGATAAATTTGGCCGACGGACAGGTAATTCGCCGCCCGCCAGTAGGCATTTATCAGTTGAAGTTCTTTAGCAGATAAATATTGTCTTTTGGGTGTTTCCATCGCATCCACCTATTCTTTTCCTTTTGTTACGCTTTTAGTCTTCTTTGAACTTGGTTAGTAAAATTGAAACTTCGGGCAAAGCTCTGACCTCGTGAACAACTTCCGGTTCAACGGTCATCAATACGCCTGGCGACAATTTGTAAGTTTCATTGTTGGTCACGTCGAGCAAATCGCCGGCGCCCGCTACGCACTGAATAGTGATCGGCTCGGCAGCTTGATGGGCTTTCAAAATCTGGTTGTTACGCAAAGTTATTTGCATTATTTTTCTTCGGGCGCCGTCGAATAAAAGGCTGATTTCGGTATCCTTGCCCTCCCCGATCTCAGTTTGTAGATTTAGTTGTTCCATATTTTTATATTGTAGCGGCTAAACAGACAGATTGGATAAAAAGCCACCTTTTTATATTTTATTGCCATAAACTTCAGCCGTGAAAAACGGGAAATAATTGTTTGCCGTACAAACAGGCTCCAAAAGTGAAAGTACAATGAAATCGGCGGGACAGGAATCTGTTTAAATTCTGAAATTTGCTCTGATAACGCACCTTAAAAGTAGTCGGAAGTGAAATATCTGGCCGATTGAAACTAGAATTCGCACGTTCGTTGAAGATGCGCTCAAAACTATGTTTGCACACCTACCGGCGAGGAAGTCCGCCATTCGACAGACCAGGTGCTTCTCATCCGGCTACTCCTTAAATAATCGCGAAAATTCTCTTTGCCGCGAAAAAATTCGCAATTTTACTCTTTTGAGTGATAGAGTAACAGCGCACAAGAGTTTTCATTCAGTCAGTCTAGAAAAAATCTTTTGAAGTCTTTTGCTCTCGACAAGATTTTAATGGATTAATTTGGTAGGCGTTGCGAACGAATATCTTTATCATGCGAGCGAAAACCATCAAACTTGTCGTTGTCGGTATCGCCCTCGGCTTAGCTGTCGGTGTCGGCGTGTATACGTTTGTTTACGCCAAGGGTTATTCGTATTTGAGTAATGATCCGGGAAATTGCGCCAATTGCCACATAATGCAGGAGCAATACGACGGCTGGCAGAAATCGAGCCATCACACAGCCGCAACCTGTAACGACTGTCACACGCCGCACGATACAATCGGTAAACTATATACGAAGGCCTCGAACGGTTTCTGGCATTCATATTATTTTACGCTCGGCGGTTTTCACGAGCCGATTCAAATCAAAGGCAGCAATTTGCGGGTAACCGAACAATCCTGCCGTTATTGCCACCAGGACATGGTGGAATCGATCACGGTTTCGCATAAAAAAGAAGAAATCGAAGAGATGTCATGCGTCCGCTGTCATCGAAACGTCGGGCATCCGCATTAACAAATCAAAAATGTCTGCTACGGGCAGGCTGATTGGGGGAGCAAAATATGGAAAATCGGGATAAGCAAACTGTCGAGCCGCAAGATTCTACTAAAAACGAATCGCCGACGGTTGTGAACGATTCGCCGCCGGAAAAGCAATCGCGACTTTACAGCTTTAAAATCCTCGCGGTCGTCGCTTTCGCGGCATTCGGCGCAGCGATTTTGGGTTTGGCTTTGCTGTCCAATATTATGGAGCGCAAAAATGAAGCCCGTAATCCTTTTTTCCGCGTCGTCGAATTGACCGACGATACGGTTGATCCGGAAATCTGGGGCAAAAATTTTCCGATGCAATACGACGGTTACAAGCGCACAGTTGACCAGGTTCGCACGCGCTATGGCGGCAGCGAAGCTCTGCCCGTTACGCCTTCGCACGCCGATCCGCGTTCCATCGTCGCTCAGTCGCGGCTCGAAGAAGATCCGCGTTTGAAAACGATGTGGGACGGCTATGCCTTCGCCGTCGATTTCCGCGAAGAGCGCGGACACGCCCATATGCTCGACGACCAGACGTTCACCCAGCGCCAAAATGTCGTCCAGCAGCCCGGAAGCTGTATCAACTGCCACGGTTCGGCCTATACAACGTATAAAAAATTGGGCGGAGGCGATATCGTCAAAGGCTTTCAAGAGCTAAACAAAATGCCGTATTTTGAGGCTCGCATGGAGGTCACTCATCCGGTTGCCTGTATTGACTGCCATGATTCGCAGACGATGCAGCTTCGCGTTACACGCCCCGCTTTTATGGAAGGCATTAAAGCGTTAAAGGCGACGCAGGGCGTTCAAAATTTTGATGTCAACCGCGATGCTACCAGACAGGAAATGCGGACTTACGCCTGCGCTCAGTGCCACGTCGAATATTACTTCAAAGGCGCGGATAAACAACTGACATATCCTTGGGATAAAGGCATAAAAGTTGAGCAGATTATGTCTTACTACGACGAAGTAAAACACAAAGACTGGGTTCATAAACAAACCGGCGCCGAAGTGTTGAAGGCTCAACACCCGGAATTTGAAATGTATAATCAAGGCATTCACGCCCGTGCCGGCGTTTCCTGCGCCGATTGCCATATGCCTTATGAACGCGCGGGTGCGATGAAGATCAGCGACCATCACATTCGCAGCCCGCTGCTGAATATCAATCAGTCTTGCCAGACCTGTCACAAAGCCGACGAAGCCGAGTTAAAATTTCGTGTCGAAACGATTCAGGAACGCACCTATAACCTGCGAAATTTAGCGATGAACGCCCTGATGGATTTGATTACCGATATTCAGAACGCGAAAAACGGCGGAAAAACGGACGCGGAATTAGCGACGGCTCGCGATTTTCAGCGCAAGGCTCAGTTTTTTCTGGATTTTGTCGAGGCGGAAAATTCGATGGGCTTTCATGCTCCGGCGGAAGCGGCTCGAATTTTAGGCGAATCAATGAATTTCACCAGACAGGGACAAAACTCTCTGCGCGGCAACGTAACCGTCGCGTCTCACAATCAGCCGAACGGGTTGATTTTGGCCGGTTTTTAAGCGAATTTAATCAAAAAAGAATTCAAGCATGGCGAAACCGTGAACTCATTAGCATATGGCTTACGGTTTCTCTGTGCCTCATTTCGATTCTAACTTTTGAATATCTTCGCGAAGCTTAGAAAGTGCCGGATTGTCCGCGCCCAAATTTTCGAGGCGAGCCAGAGTGTCCTTCGCTTTCGCCGCATCGCCTTTCTTGGTATAGGCGACCGTTATATTCTGAAGCGTTTGCGGGTGGTTCGGCTCTTTTTTGAGCGAGCGCGATAATTCCTGCACGGCGCGGTCGTAGTTCGGCGGCTCGCGAAGAAGAAACGTCAAGCCAAAATCGGTGCGAACATTCACGTCGTCGGGTCTTGCGACGAGCGCGGCGGAATACCATTTTTCTGCTTCCTCAAATTTACCGTCTTCGAAATAAGCGTTGCCGAGATTAACCTTCGTCCCGTAATCCTCAGTTTTCAACTCGTTGGCCCGTTTTAGGAATTCAGTCGCTTGCTCGAAACGCTGAATCTGGTAAAACATTGCAGCCGCCTTCGTTTGCGCTTCAAAATTGTCCGGTTCGGCTTTCGCTTTGTCAATTACGGCTTGCACATCTGTTTGCGGAATCGCGCCCGTATTGCCGTTTGGTTCAGGATGCCCCGGCGGCGTGGCGGTATTTGAGTTCGGCACGGTCGCGACAACCGGAGCGACCTCGCTTCTATTAACGGAATTCGCAACGATAAAACTGATAATACAGCCTAAAAAGAATCCGATGATTCCGAAAAGAAAATTTCTTCTGTCCATATAATTTATATATCGGTGTACGACACTCGGCAGTTCGCCCCTTAATCGCCCGATTAGCCCCCGAAAAAATCAAAAAGGCGGCGAATATATTTCGGCTAAAGCCGGCGGCATATAATGAGTCATTCGCGAATTTAAAGTTACATATTTCGAGCCTGAGAATTATTATCTCTCAATTCGCAATTTAAAAACTATACGCCGCGCTCAAATTGAAATGATTAGCGTTTCGCCTACCGCTCAATAAATATAAAGTGTGCAAGCGTCGAAACTCCGCGCCCATTTGAAATTGCGGGGTGAATTTATAAATCGTATCAAAGGCGAAAGCAAAATTCTGCGTCCGGAAATCACGCGGCACGCGGCTGATTAGATCTTCGTCGCGCGGATCGTCAATACCGATTGAGCCGTATATTCCCAAACGATCTTGCCAGATGTCCGGCGTAAAACCGAGCTGCATCCACCCGCCGCGAGTACCGATGGAACGTACGCCGCCGGCGACCAGCCTAGTGCCGTTTCGATAAGCGAAATCGTTATTGTAGCTTTGAAAGACTCCTGCTTGAAAGCCGCCCAGGTTGCGCCCAAAAAACGCTTCCCCTGATAAATTTAACCGTTCGGCAAGCGGGAAATTCCAATCCAGTGCAACGCCGAGCGATTCGATATTGTTTTCGATGTTTGCAGTTGTTCCTGTGAACACGCGGGAACGCCCGTAATGTGCCGAAAGTCCAATACTTCCGGCTTTCTTTGTATCAAGAAAATTTGGATCGGCGAATGAAATGCGGCTTTGGAAAAACGGAACACCCGAACTTGCACCGCTCGTCGGCTGTAAAAAGAAAGCGGCGTTGGTCGAAAAATCGCCGGTTTGCGGAGCGAGGATCGCACCCGCCCAGGTGAAATTTTTATTTAGTTTTCTTTGGACTTTAATCTGCGGAATCCGCGCCCAGGGATTTCCCGCCGCCGCCATTTGGGGAATCGCGGCAGCCGCGAGCGAAGTTGGGCTGACCGGCGCGAAAACCATCCAGTCCTGTCCGACCGTAACAGAAGTTTTTTCCCAATCAAGCCGCGCGTTCGCCAGTCTAAGGCGAACCACGCCAAAATTTTCCCCGATACCGACCGACGGAAAACCGCCGAAAAAATCGGCTTCGAGAATCGCGGAAAGTTTCGCGTCTCCGACTTTCGCACCTTCCAGACGGAGACCCAGACGGGTTTGCCGAACACTCGCGCTCACGTTGCTGCTTCCGGTCGGTGCGGCAAAAAGCGGAATGTCCGCGTTGTTCGTGCCGCCGCTATTTCCGAAAGCGTTGAAATATATTGTGCCGTACGGAATTAGTCGGGCCGGGCCAATATCAACGCCTAGCGGTTTTGTTTGTGCCGTCGCTTCACCCGTTTGATTCGGTTTCGATTCGGTTTTTGTTTCCGTCTTCGTGTCAGGTTTCGCGGCAGTAGAACTATTTGTTATAGTTTGCGGCGTAACTTGACTAAAGGGAACCGACCGTTTGATTTTGGCGAGTTCTTCGCGCATTTCCTTTATCTCCGCTTCCATCTGCGTGACGCGCTTTTGCAGTTCTTCAGTTGACGGAGACGGCGAAGGTTGCTGCGCCGAAATTGAAGTCAGGCCAAATGTCGAAAGAAAAATTAAAAGTATTGTGTTTTTAATAAATTTCATTTTGATACGTAACTAAGTCAGAAATTTGCCTTCATCCCCAAGACGGCCGATGTAATCCAAAAACATTTTTCTTGCCGCTTGCAACCGAACAATGTCAGTGGTCGGGGACCGCCGATGAAGTACTGCCGGGCAGAAACCTTTAAAATCTGTTGTCTCCCAGCGTTGGTTTGACCAAAAACGAATCGGCCATCAAATTTTCCCTACTGACAGCAATACTAGATTTTGCCAGCCACTCTCTTACTAATCTCGTGAACCATCCTCACAACGACGGGATCGCAAGCAGCATACCGTCGTAAATACGGACTTTTCTGCAAGTCCGATTGCCAAGCCGTGAAAACTTCCACGGAAAAGTCGTGAAGCTTTTCGCGTTCCGTTTGAAGCAGCGGCGGTAAATCAAGTCGGTAGAACCTTTTTAACTTAGGCATATTCGTTGCCCTGTTTCAAGACGATAAGGAGAAAATATATGAAAACTGGAATTTTAATCTCATCAGTAACAATTATTTTTGCCTTTTTGTTTGTCGGCGGCGTTTCTGCTCAAGAGCATAAATTATGTCGGAAATGATGAAGAGTCCGCATCTCTTAATAATCAAAAAAGTTTTATCTGGTTAAGGCATGAAAATTAATTCATTATCATTGAGTCTGTCGAGTGCTGCCACGGTCGCTATTTTATGGACTGTGTACAGCGCAGCGGCCTTTTCTTTGACAATTTTGGCGATAAATCTCAGCGGTGAAATGGGCTATTTGGATTTCAGTGATTTCGATTGGAAACATACTTTTAGTCAATTTGTCGTCAGCCTGTTAATGTGGAGCGGTAGGGCCGGAGTAACGGGATGGGTGATTGCCACAGTTTATAATGAATTATTTGAGATTTACGACCTTTGACTAAAGTAATTTTCATCGTTTACGGAATTATATCCGGGCGAGTGATTAAATTTTTAATGCCGACTGATAAGTTAAGGAGACAGACAAATGAACGGAGAAAGAAATAATTATTGGATGAACGCCGGAGTTGCCCTCGCTATCGGTTTAGTGATGTCGTCACTCATCTTCGGATGGTTTTTTGCTAAATCCAGGAAAGCCGATGAAGCGATCACTGTCACCGGCGCGGCTAAAAAACGGATCAAATCTGATCTGGTCTTATGGAGCGCGGGGGTAACTTATCAAGCGGCGACATTGGCGGACGCCTATCGGCAGCTTTCGGAAAGCGTTCCGCGTGTCAAGCAGTATCTAATCGGCAAGGGTATCGCCGAAAATGAAATCACCATTTCTTCGATTTCAACCACGACCTTAAAACGGCAGGATGATAACGGAGCGGAAACGTCTGAGATAACGGGTTATTCGCTCAGGCAACAGCTAGAGGTCAGGTCAAGCAATGTTGATAAAATTGCGCAGATTGCCCGTGAAGCAACCGAACTGATAAATCAGGGAATATTGGTTGAATCGAACCCACCGCAATATCTTTACACTCAACTGGGAGATTTAAAGATCGAAATGCTCGGCGAAGCTGCGAAGGATGCCAAAATACGGGCTGAAAGAATTGCCGCCAGTACGGGCAATACGATCGGAAAGGTCCGCTCGGCTCGAATGGGCGTTCTGCAAATTACCGCCGCGGATTCGACGGAAGTTTCCGACGCCGGCATCAGCGATACATCTTCGATTGATAAGGACATGACCGCAGTGGTAAATATTGGTTTCGCTGTTGAATGAGAGAAACCGCTCTAAAACTCATCGGCCCGCTCGCTCCGGCTCTTTTAATATTCTGACCTAAATGTTGAAGTTATGAGAATTTTTAATAATAGGAGTGATGATGAAGGTCGCGAGAATTTTGATCGCCTACGATGGTTCGGGATATTCTCACGCAACGCTTAGTGAGTTACGGCACAGCGGTTTATCGAATAAAGCCGAGGTTCTTATAATTTCAGTTTCTGAAATCTGGATGCCGCCGCCGCTAAATTACGAGGAGGCCGGAAACTTTCCAGATGGAGATGTAACTGGGTATTTCCAAAAACACCGTGAGCAGGCGAAAAGAAATTTTGCCGAAGCTGAATCGATTGTCTGCCAGGCACGCGAGGAATTACTGCGGTATTTCCCTGATTGGAATATAAAGACGGAGGCGTTGGCGGGTTCGCCAGCCAGCGAAATTTTATCGAGAGCGGCTGAATTTAAGCCAAGCCTCATTATAGTCGGGGCACAGGGACTTTCATCAGATTGGCCAGCAGGATTAGGAAGCATCTCGCAAAAGGTTTTGTCCATGGCGAAATGTTCGGTCCGAATTTCACGACTTAAAGCTGAGGCTGCCCTTTCCCGCCAAAAAATTATAATCGCTTTCGATGGTTCGCCCGGTTCAATGGCGGCAGTCAGAATCGTTGCCTTGCGACCGTGGAAGAGAAAACCTGAGATTCGTCTCATAGCCGTTGCCGACCCATTTACTCGTCTGATACCCGGACGAGCTTTCCAGCCGGTTCACGGAATGAACGAAGGACGAATCGAGGGCGAACAAAAATGGGTTGAAATGCTGGCGGCGGATGCGTTACATGTATTAAGCGACGCCGGTCTTTCCGCAACACTCCATATTTATAGCGGTAATCCTCGTATGGTATTGGCCAGCGAAGCTGACGAATGGAGTGCTGATGCAGTTTTCATAGGTTCAAACTCACTCTCATCTCAACCTGAATCCTACTCACTCGGTTGCGTTGCTTCAGCGATCGCCTCCCGAGCGTCTTGCTCGGTCGAAGTCGTTAAATAATCCCACTAATTACGAGAAACCAAATCGCTTCCGGTGCGAAAATTCTGTCAAAAAGGGCGCGAACTTCTTCGCAGTAGATAGACAATCTACGTACGTTTTAGCTGTATCTTATGCTTTATTTCGCGGCACGTCCTTTGCAAAATTGTTCGATGAACAGCAGAAAAGTGAGAAATAAAGTAAGGAGATCAATAAAATGACTTTAGAAATACCGAAAGATAAATGGGTGCAGTTTTTTGAGGATTTGAGTAAGCGGCGGTTCGGTTGGACAACTAAAATCGAAGTAATGAACGATTCCATCGGTGACCAGGTTTTAAGCGACAATTTGCCGCTCAACGGTATTACCGTCGAGCAGACAGGCAATGATGCAGCGATTGAAATCGCAGTTGGTGCAAGTACAACCCATCAATCGCACAATATCGTTAATCCGAGTAAAGTCGCCTTTCTCGGCGATGGTGAAAACTCGGGCGGCGTTGTCGAAATCGAGGAAGAGAGCGGAACGAAAACGCTGGTGCATATTATCGAACCGATGCCGGTAATCGTCAGTTATTCGGAGTATGAGATTTTTTCGACTGCTTCCTGAACGTACGTTACAAAGCTTGCGGAAATAAAAAGAAGTTTATCTCAGAGGAGAAATTATGAAAATTTTACTTACGACGGATGGTTCCGATTTCAGTAAGGCCGCGATTAATTTTTGCCGGAACATTATTCCAGATCCAACAAAAACCAGCCTTAAGATCCTTTTGACGGTCGAGCGTCCGGTTCCAATCGCTGCCGAGCCGTTTGCGATTTCGGCGGAATACTACAATGAAATAGAGCAATCTCTGCGTGAAAAAGGAAGAACAAACGTCGAGCAGGCCGAGGCCGAGATTCGCTCGTTGTTTCCGGATGGTTTATTTGAATTGACGACGGAAGTAATTACCGGTTCGGCGCAGCGCATTATTGTGGAAAGAGCCGAGGATTGGGGTGCGGATTTGATTGTCGTCGGTTCACACGGCTACGGTTTTTGGTCGCGCACACTGCTCGGTTCGGTATCAAACTCGGTTTTGCATCACGCGCCGTGCTCGGTTTTAGTGGTGCGAAAAGCCGATGATTCATCCGATACATAAGAGGTTGCCGGGACAAATACTTAAATTCCAGGCGGTAGATTTGGCTAGTGCATACGCTTGGGTGCTTTTGCAAAGCTGAAAGCCGATATTTTACCCGCAACAATTGGAAAGATATTAACAGGAGATTTTACATGAAAATTTTAATTGCTTACGACGGATCCGATTGCGCGGACGCAGCGATTGAAGATTTGAGCAGCGCCGGTTTGCCAAACGATACGGAGGCTCTGATTTTAACTGCAACCGAAACCTGGCTGCCGAAAGATTTTGAAAACGCATCGTTCGTCAAAACGATTGGCTGGACGGGCGCGGAAAACATTAGACAAATGCAACAAGCGGCTATCGAAAAAGTGGCGGAAGGCGGCTTATTAGCTGAAGACGCGAGCCGCCGCTTACAGCAGAAATTTCCCGCATGGCAGGTGCGGCATAAAGCTATCGGCGGGTTCGCGGAAAAGGAGATTATCACCGAAGCGAAAGAATCGAAGCCCGATTTAATCGTCATCGGTTCGCATGGGCGCGGAGCTGCGGGACGGTTTATTTTGGGCAGCGTCTCGCTTAACGTGTTGTCCGAAGCCGCCTGTTCGGTTCGCGTCGCTCGCCGGTCGCCCGCCCGTGCTGAGGACGACGATTCGCCGATGCGGATTGTCATCGGATTTGACGGCTCGCCGGATTCATTGAACGCCGTCGAATTGGTATCGAGCCGCCGATGGCTGCCCGAAACTTCCGTACGTCTCGTCTCGGCGGTCGAAGCACTTCCGTACGCGGCATTGCTCGCCGAATTATCGAAAGCGGAGGAAATACGCGAAGCCGCCGCCACGAAATTAAAGGGACCAGGATTGCATGTTTCCACGGTCGTCCGATTCGGACGGGCGAAAGATGTCATCATCGAAGAAGCTGAAAAATGGGGCGCGAATTCGATTTTCATCGGAGCCAAAGGTCATCGCTGGATGGACCGGATAATGCTCGGAAGTGTTTCCTATTCGGTGGCGGCGCGTGCCGCCTGCACGGTCGAAGTCGTTCGTTAGATCAAATGATAAGGAGCGTCGCGCGGACAAAAAGAAGTAAAGGAGTTTTATAATGACCGATGCAAATTCTAATTTGGATTTTTCTGAGATCGCTCTGGGCGATTTACCCCGCGTCGGCGGAAAAAACGCATCGTTAGGCGAGATTTACAATTCACTCAAGCCGCAGGCCAAGCTGGTCCACTAGCTCAAGCTAGTGGCAATTGAAAAAGCATTACTTTTGTTCACTACCATAAATTGAGTGTCAATCGGCAGTCCTGACAGTTGGGTTGATGGAAATCGAAAATGAAGATTCTGTTTTACGGCGCAGGAGTAATTGGGAGTATCTACGGGGCGCGGTTGTGCCGGGCTGGTCACGACGTCTCAGTGTTGGCGCGTGGGCAGCGGTTCAGGGACATCCGCGAACGGGGCATTGTGCTGCAGAATGCGCTGACGGGAGAACAAGCTGTGGTGCTAGTTAACGCCGTCGAGCAACTCGCCCCGGATGATGTTTATGACTTGATCGTCGTTGCCATGCGAAAGAATCAGGTTGACACGGTTCTTCCCATCCTCGCGGCAAACCGCAAGACTCGGAACATCATGTTCATGGTCAATAATCCATTGGGTTATGACGAATGGATTAACGCTGTCGGACGCGCAAGGCTGCTGCTGGCATTTCCCGGCTGCGGCGGCACGATCAAAGATAACATCGTCCATTACATAATCGTTTCCGGCTTGATTCAACCGACTACTTTCGGTGAGCCGGACGGACGGCAGAGCGCACGGCTGCGGGAAATCGTCGCGGTTTTCAAAAGCGCAGGCTTTCCGGTCGCAATCAGCAACAATATGGATGCCTGGCAAAAGTCTCACGTCGCGTGGGTCAGTCCGGTCGCCAATGCCATCTATATGGCTGGAGGCGATAGCTACAAACTTGCACGCACGCCCGAACTGGTACGACTGATGGTGCGAGCCATCCGCGAAAGTTACTTGGTGTTGCGAACGCTCAAAATTCCCGTAACGCCGCCAAAACTCAGACTTTGGGAACTGATACCGGAATTCATTTTAGTAACGGCACTGCGTTGGTGGGCAAATACCAAACACTTCGAGGTCGTCGCCACACATCACTCCAACGCGGCGCGTGATGAAATGGAAACGCTCGCCACCGAATTTCGGACACTCGTGCAACGCGCCGCCGTGCAGACACCGGCACTGGACGAGATGAATAAATTTTTGAGGGATACCTCCACAGACAGCTTTTTACCTGGCAGTGTGAAATCTGCAAACGAGGGAAATAATTTATGCGAACCGTTACCAAAATAATCACGAGGTGAGTTATGACGAAGATGCGGGCAAATGTTTTTCACGGTGTAAATGATATTCGGGTTGAAGAAGTGACGCGACCACGCGCCGGTGCGAATGACGCGGTGATTCGGGTGACGCTGACGACGATTTGCGGAACGGATTTGCACATTGTGCGCGGCGAATATCCGGTTAAATCCGGTTTGATTATCGGTCACGAGCCGGTTGGTGTGATCGAGGAACTGGGCGCAGGCGTTGAAGGTTACGAAATCGGCGACCGCGTTTTAGTCGGTGCGATTACGCCGTGCGGACAATGCCGGGCGTGCCTGTCGGGACAGTGGGCGCAGTGCGGGTGCAGCGACCGGCATTCGGGCTATAAAGCCATTGGCGGCTGGTGTTTCGGAAATACAATTAATGGAGCGCAAGCCGAATATCTGCTCGTTCCGCACGCGCAAGCCAACCTCGCTGTAATTCCCGATGAACTGACGGACGAACAAGTCGTTCTGCTTGCCGACATCGCTTCG
>JANMSP010000136.1:0-2779 GCA_031389475.1 Pyrinomonadaceae bacterium | reverse complement strand
GCCTGCTGGAAATCCGCCATGGCTTTTGTCGCATTCCCCATCTTTTCGTGCGACACACCGCGGTTGAAATATGCCACGGATTCCTTCGGATTAAGAGTTATTGATCGGTCGAAATCGGAAATGGACTTATCGAACGACTTGAGATTGTAATGTGCCTTTCCGCGGTTGAGAAATGAAACGGGATCGTCGGCCTTGAGTTCCACGGCTTTGTTGTAATCCGCAAGAGCCAACGCGAATTCGCCCTTTCCAAGATTGGTATCAGCTCTTTTTTGAAAGAAGGCGGCATCAGGCGGCGTCGGTGTCGGAATCGGGGTAGCGGCCGCCACCGGGCCGGGCGTCGGTGCCGGTTTAACAGAAGCGATCTTCTGCTTTATAGCATCTATCAGGGCTTTGTCAGCACCGGTTGCGGTTAGCTCATTCTGGACGTCAACGGTCAGGTCGAATGTAACTCCGCGCTGTTTGACGGCTTCGGTCAGGATAGAATTACGTTGAACGAGCGTCACCTTCTTCGACCTCAAAGCGATCAAAAGATCGGCTAGGCTCAACTGTGACTGCTGTGCGGCCGCGGTAAATGCGAACGTTAGTATAAACGACGTCAACACAAACAGTGAGACGAATTTCAAGGGTGCGGTTTTCAATTGGCGGGTGTAGGCAAGATTCATATCATTCATCCTTAGCTTTTTTAGGGGGCTTCGATCGATTTTGATTAATTATCGTTGATCAAATCATCGACCGTGACAGCTTTCTTAGTTTCCGCTGCCGGTTTCGCGGGTTTTGGGGTAGGTGTTGCTCTTTGTTTGGCCTTTTGGGCGGTTTGGTCAGGGGTTAGGGCATTCTCCGCAACGGGTTGCGAAGCCTGCGGATCGGCTGCTGTTTCTGTATTCGCAGGCATCATCGATTGGACAGCCGGTGCGACTGCGGGCTCGGCGGCTACGCTGGACGGAGTTTGAACAGGCGGTTTGCCGCCGGCGGGATTTCCGGGCATTAATACCCAGGCCGCAACAATTACTATTAGCACCGCTCCGATTCCGGCGGCGATAAGTGGCATTCCCAAGGGGAAACCACGGCTGACCGGAAGATCGAAATCCGTTTCCGCCGAAGCTAAGGCAGGTGTTTCGCTTCGCTTTTCCGTTTCTTTCTTGGAAACGATTTCTTCACGAACCTCAGTCTTATGTTTCACCACTTCATCGGACTTCTTAGCGGTCGGCTCGGCCTTTAGCACTGGAGCATTTTCAGCGGCAACCGGCGTAGTCGGAAGTAGCATTTGCAGCAGATCATCATCCGACGGCTCATCTTCCGCAACTGCGGCCAGAGCGGCCTTTGCGGCGGATTCTTCCTGGACGCGTCGCGCGGCGTCTGCGGCCCGCTGTTCGGCGGCCAGGCGTTGCTCCTCTGCCTCACGAACTTGTTTCACCAGTTCAGCTTTTTCCCGATCCTCCGCTTCAGCCTCAAGCTTTCTTGCATCGGCCTGGACCTCGGCCGGCGACGGACCCGGATTCGCACTCTGTGCCAGCTTTATTTCCCCAGCGGCGACCTTCATTTCAGAGATTTCTTCGGCTTCACGTTCCTTCAAGCGAACAAGAGCCGTGCGAAGCACCTGACGCATGATCGATGCGGAATCAAAGCGTTCTTCACGCCGGATAGCCATGGCCTTCATCAGTACATCAGAAATTTCAGACGGAATTGCCGGATCGATATCGGCGGCTTTACGGAGCGGATCATCCTTCCCATCCATCATGTCGATCGAGCGTTCAAGGGCGTCCATCGGCCTTACGGACGTCAATAAATGATAGAGCGTTGCCCCGAGGGCGTAAATATCGCTGCGAGCATCCACCGGCTGTTTTAGGATCTTCTCAGATTTCTCATCATAGCTGTTCGTAATGACTTTTTGCGAAGCCGAATCGAGGCCGTCCCAAAACTGTTCGAGCGGCGAATAGCTGATGTCCGAATCGTCGGCGGCATCCTCTGTCAACGCAGTATTGACTTTCGAATCGGAGCCTTCGGCAAGTCCGAAAGCAAGTAGTTTGATCTTGCCGCTGGAATTCAGCTTTATGTGCTCAGGGCGGATGTTGCGGTGGATGACCGGCGGCTTGAAATTATGTAGATAATTAAGCGCGTCGAGCATCTGATCGGCCCAATTCAGCACGTCGGATACCGGAAAAGCACTGTTGTTGCGTGCCAGCAGGACGCCCAGGTCGTCGCCGTCCACCGATTCCAGAACCAGATACTGTCGTCCATCTTCCGAAAAAAAGTCATGAACGTGCAGCAGCGAGTCGTGATGAATCTCCGTCAGCGTTTTTGCCTGATTGGCAAAGGCCAGTTTCATCAGCTCCTGTTGGGAAACGGTCGTGACTTTGCTGAGCCGCAAAGGTATTTCCTTTACGACCACGTTTGCGTCGCGTACGGTATCGTAAGCTTCGAAAACAATTGAGTTACCATCAACTGCGGATTCCTGATTGATTCGGTAGCGGCCTTCTTGTAAAAGTTCTGTTGTAGCGGGCATATTTTTTTGGTGTGTGCGAACAGGTGAGTTACTGCCACGAGTATTATACATAGATTTGTATAAAATGATAGTGTTTTGTTAAAAAAAGTTGAAACTTTTTTTAACTTCTCTGGAATTGGTGCTGAATTGGGTCTGTTTGAGGTAAAATTTGGATTTTGTTGGTAGGCACCGATGGTGTGAAATATATTAGGTTCTGTTGGCATTTAACATTAGTGGCCGTAATCCCAGTGTTTTTGGCTTTGTTTTATTGATTTTCTTCTTTCATGTGATTCGTGG
>JANMSP010000087.1:0-2610 GCA_031389475.1 Pyrinomonadaceae bacterium | reverse complement strand
GTTCGAGAAAAAGAATAATCGGAAGAATTTTACCTGTTGCGACATCGCCTATTAACATATCTGACGGAGTAGAAACGTAATAAGCACGTCATCGCCGATCATCGCCGCAATAATTAACAACTAAGAACCCCGGTCGCTACTGCTCGCGGTTCTGACAAGAGTTAAGCCGGCCGCTTTCGGTTCCGCAATCGAACTTATCCTTATCCGTATATACGCCGTACAAAATCGCCTTCCAAAAATTCCACGGGCGGGACCTTGCTTTGAAGCAGGACACCCCTGTACTTATCCGAAAGCAGCATCATCGCGGATTCGCAAAGCGGCGCGGCAGTCGTCGTTTGGATGGCACGCAGCGATTTACCGTTAATGGCCAGCGGCCTTACATTGTATGCTTTTTCGAGCAGTCGGCGACGGCCCGTTGAATCAAACCCGTCGACCGACGCATGAATCAAAACCATATCGTCTTCAACGGACGGAATTGCCTCAAGCATCAGGTTTTCCAATGTCTTAGGCACATCTTCGTTTCCGCCGAGCTTTCCTGCAATCGACTGCACCCAATCATAATGTCCGACATGACGGAGCGTTTTATAGTCTAGTTCTTTGGCACGTCCTTCAAAAAATTCCGGCAGATCGGCCGCTCCGCCTGAAGTTAAATCTGCCTCGTAGCGAAGGCCTTCGATAACGATCGATTCGCGGGCCGACAGTGCCGCAGCGTTGGTAATCTGATAGTCGCGGATAACGCGCGAATCCTTAACGTATTCCGTCGCCACGCCGATCGGCGACCACGTAAATCCGTAAAAATGCGGTGCCTGGGCATTCACGGTCAGTGCCCCGACCTTCATTCCGACCTTTTCTATCTTTTCGTTGTGGAATTTCTCAACGAATTCGCGATAAAGTGACATCGCCAGCACATTCACAAATCCCGGAGCAAGGCCCGTCTGCAGTATAAATCCGGTGTCCGCGTCCTTCGCCAGATCGATTATCTGATCGGTTTCTGCCACATATTCGGTTAAATTCGCGTAATGCATCTTAAAATCTTTAGCATAATGAGCCATCCGAGGAGCCTGTCCGCCCGGCGAGCAATCGAGCAGCACATCACACTTTTCAAACGCCGCTTTCATCTCGTCGCTGATTCCGTCAAAAGGCATAAGAACAGCATTTAATGCCGTCGTTTTTGACGAATTCGAGCGGACGAACTCCACTGCTTTGCCAAGATTCGCCTCGCTGACATCGCCGAGATAAATAGCAGTTTCAAATTCCGTCCATTCGCGAAGCAAAAGTGCGGCAGCCTCGCCGATTCCACCGGAACCGGCAATAAATATAGTTTTAGACATAGGGTTTGGTTACGTTGACACTCGTTTCCTGTAAATTGCCGTTAGCTTTAGCTAGTGGATAGAAACATTAAAAGAAGGGCCTTAGCCAAGCTTCTTTAATTCACTTCCAATTGGGTTTAGCCGCAAGTCAATTTCCGCTAAAGCCGGTTTGATGCTTATTTGTCCACTAGCTAAAGATAATGGCAAAAGAAAAAACAGAAGGCCATCAAAACGGATTTATCGGATTCGTACTACTCGATAGTAAAATATTTCGCTTCCGGATGGTGAACGATGATCGCAGATGTCGATTGTTCAGGGTCTAGCATAAATTCGTCCGTTAGTTCGACGCCGATCCGTTCGGGTTCGAGAAGCTCGAAAAGCTTGACCTGATCGGCGATATTTGGACACGCAGGATAGCCAAAGCTGAAGCGTGAGCCTTGATAGCCTTGGTGGAAGAGTTTGGTCAATACGGCGGCGTCGTTGCCGGCAAAACCTAATTCGGTGCGAATTCGTTTATGCCACATTTCCGCCAAAGCCTCAGCCGATTCGACTGAAAGCCCGTGAAAAAGAAGGTAATCAGTATAATTGTCGGACTTGAAAAGCTCAGCCGAATATTCGCTTGCACGCCTTCCCATCGTTACAAGATCGAACGCGACGACGTCGATCTTACCGGATTCGACCGACGCAAAATAATCCGCAAGGCAAAGATTCTTACCGCCGCGTTGACCAGCAGGCTGACGCGGAAATGTGAAACGCATCCGTTCCGTGCGTTCATCATCTTGGTAAATAATCAGGTCGTTAGCTTTCGACTGACATGGAAAATACCCGTAAACGAGCTTTGCTTGGAGCACTTTTTCGCGGATGGACTTAGCCTTGATCTCCTTAAATTTCGGGTAAACCGTGGTTTCTAAGAGTTTCACGTAATCCTCTTTTGAAGATTTTCCTTGTTTGTACTGCCACTGACCTTTGAACAAAGCGGTTTCGTTGACGAACTCGAATACCTTATTAAGGTCAGTAATCTCGACAACTTTTGACCCGTAAAACGGAGCGGCCGGGGTAATATCGACAGATTCGACATCCGACCTTGCTGTGTGTGTCGTATCGCCCGCAATGCGCGAAGAAACGCGCGCGGCAGCCTTGCCGAGTTTCGCGTCTTCGCCGACCAAATCCTCTACATTATCGACAGTTTGAATCGGCTCGTTCAGGTCGTCCACCGACGAAACTGCTGCGGAACCATTTCCCGCCGCCGCGACTTTGGACTTTGGACTTTGAACTTTGAACTCTTTCTGCGTGAGCTCAT
>JANMSP010000085.1:0-3461 GCA_031389475.1 Pyrinomonadaceae bacterium | reverse complement strand
TCCCTAACGGTCAGGCTTCTGCCTTCTGAATTCCATGTTACAGGCAAATGCGCAATCATTGAAATCCAGCCTAATTCGTGTTCTATTTTCTTTATGAATGAACAGCTTGTTCTCGATGCTGTCCGAAACGAAAAGGTTTCTTCCCGCCAAGGCATATTGCAAAAACTTTTCGCCGTTTGGTTCGACGCCTTTGTTTATAACCAGATTTGGGAAGACCCGCGTGTAGATCTGCAGGCGTTGGATTTGGATAGTAATTCCCGAGTCCTCACGATCTCATCCGGCGGCTGCAACGCATTAAATTACCTGCTCGCCGATCCCGAATCAGTCACCGCAGTCGATCTCAACCGTCACCATATTTTCCTGCTCAATTTAAAGCTGGCGGCCATAAAGCATTTGCCAACGTACGAAGATTTCTTCGCATTTTTCGGTCACGGCAAAAGCAAAACAACCGGATCTGACTATCTAAAATTCATTGCCCCAAATCTGGACAAAAAAACGCAGGATTTTTGGGAATTAAACACATTCGGCGGCAGCCTTTTGTTCGGCCCGCGAATCAGTTTTTTCAGTAACGCCGGGCTTTACGATCATTCACGGAATGGTTATTTTCTACAGTTCTTTCACAAATTTTCACGCCTTTTCGGGTGCAAGCCGGAAGAGCTTTTGAAGGCCGAAACGCCTGAAGAACAGGAAACGCTTTACTACAAATATCTTGATCCTTTCTTCGACAATTTCTTCGTCAAAACGCTCGGCAAAATGCCGGTCACGATGTTCGGCCTCGGCATCCCGCCGCAGCAGTACGAAGAACTGAAAAAGGATATGAACAGTGACAAAACGATCATCGACATTTACCGCGAACGCGTTAAACGCCTCGCCTGTGATTATCCGATTCGCGAAAATTACTTTGCCTGGCAAGGCTTCGCAAGAAAGTACGACACGGAGAAACGCCTCGCTCTGCCGGAATATTTAAAGGAAGAAAACTACGAAACGCTAAAAGCAAACGCAGGCCGTTTAACCAGCAAAGTCGCATCAGCCACCGACGAGATCAAAAATAACTCGAAAGGCACTTTCAACCGCTTTGTTTTCCTCGATGCACAGGATTGGATGAACGCCGAAACGATGACCGAGCTTTGGTCTGCAATAGCAGATAAAGCCGAGTCCGGCTCACGAATCATTTTCCGCACCGCAAGTGCCGGTTCGCCAATTGAAACTAATCTACCAGCGGAATTGAGAAGTAGATTTGAATACAAAAAAGAACTTTCTGAAGAATTGTTCAAACAAGACCGTGCTTCGATCTACGGCGGGTTTCACTTGTACATTTGTTAGTACCGGGAGCGATAGCGACTGGGTTCTTTACTTGTTAGCAACTAAAACCCCAGTCGCTATCGCTCCCGGTACTGACCCGATTATGGCAAACGCCTTCCAAAACATGGACAAAATGTATCGCTTCCAGCGGTACTTCTACGATTTTACCCGCAAATACTATCTGCTTGGGCGTGACCGTTTGCTTACCGAGATGGATGTACAGCCGGGCGAACGCATACTCGAAGCTGGATGCGGGACTGGCAGAAACCTGATAATTCTTGCTAAGGGCCATCCCGAAACTCATTTTTACGGCCTTGATGCATCAGCCGCAATGCTCGAAACTGCACAGGTTAAAGTTGATGCGGCAAATGTCCAAAATATCACGCTCAGAACAGCTTTGGCCGACGATTTCACATTCGATAAAACATTCGGTTTAACCGAGCCTTTCGATAAGATCTTCTTCTCGTATTCTATATCGATGATTCCCGTCTGGCGTGAATCCATCCAGAATGCCCTAAACAATCTAAAGCCCTGCGGCGAGCTTTTTATTGTCGATTTTTACGACCAGAAAGAATTGCCGAAGCCGTTTCAAACTCTGTTGAAAGGTTGGCTAAAGAAGTTCCACGTCCAGTTCTGGGACGATCTGATGCCGCACCTCGAATCTTTGAACACAGACAATAATCTAACGATAACACCGCTTTTCCGCCGGTATTCCTTCATCGCCCGGTTCCGCAAATCTTAATGAAACGCAGGCAGTTTGCCTGCAATGAGCCGAAAGGCGAACAAGCCTTTAGCGGGAAATTAGGATGCGGCAACGCAAACGCGTTCGCGGACTCCGCGTGCGGACAAGGGTGTCCGCGTTCCGGTAAAAACCTTGCTTTTCTGTCCGGCCTGAACTACTCTTGAAAAGACGTTTCACGGATGCAATTTATTCTTAGCGTTGATACAGTGATTCGGGGCTATTTAAATGGGACATCTGAGTTTAGTTAAAAGTTTAGCCCACCTCCAAGAAGAACAAAAACACTCGGATGAGATTGTGCTCGAAACCATCGGACTGGCTTTTACCAGAGGCACTTTGGTCGAGGTTGCGGGCGGTGCAAGCTCCGGCCGGACGAGCTTGCTGCTGTCCTTGTTTTCGAAGCTGACGCAGAACGGCGAAGTTTGTGCGGTGGTCGATTCGGCAAACAGTTTCGATCCGTGTTCGGCGGTGCTGGCAAAGGTCGAGCTTGAAAACCTTCTGTGGATCAAATGCGGCGGCAATATGGAACATGCGTTTATGGCGGCTGATTATCTGGTGCAGGCGAAAGGTTTCGGTGCCGTCTGGCTTAATCTCGGCGGCATTCCGGCACAGCAGTTGAAGTTCGTGCCGAAGACCTATTGGTATCGCTATCGCAACCGTATCAGGGAAACGCCGACGCTGCTTTTTGTTACGGCGGAAGAGCCTGTGACCGGTTCGGCTTCGCAGCAGTCGTTCCTGTTCTCACGCGAACGCACGGTTTGGTCGGGCAAAGGGCGGTTCAAGTTATTAAGAGAATTTCAGATCAGTTTCAACTCGCGAAAGCAGTTCACCGGAGGGCCGATGCAGACAAAGATCGAGGCGGATTACACGGATGTCTAAACTATACGCCTGCATAATTTCTGCGGATGCCAAAGCAGATAGGGAAGCTTTACTGTCTATCGCACAGCAGTTTTCCGCCGGTATCGAGATGATCGAGGACGGCGTATTGTTCGATGTCAGCGGCCTGCACAACCTGATCGGCGATCCGCACAAGATCACGCAAAAGATACTGCAGCAGATCATCAAAAACGGTGTTTCAGGCAAGGCCTCGGTTGCGGATACGGCGGATACGGCCATCCTTCTAGCACGGCAGAACAAAGGGTTGAATCACGATTCGGCTTCAACGGAAAAGTTCGCACAGCTGCCGCTTCAGAATCTTGAGATAGAGAACGACACGCTGAAGATCTTTAAGGACTTGGGCATAAGAACGGTCGAGGAGCTTCGGCAAATTCCCGACGCCGACCTGATCGGCCGCTACGGGCGGCAATTCAAGGAAGTAATAGATGTCATCGACCAGAAAGGCAGCCGCCTTTTGACGCCGAATATCAAGGAAAGCAATGTCGAATGGGCTTACCAGCTCGATTTTCCGGTCGATGATTTC
>JANMSP010000079.1:0-20222 GCA_031389475.1 Pyrinomonadaceae bacterium | reverse complement strand
CAGCCAGAGTCTTGTTCGCGTCGCGGCGACACTCATCCGGACGAGGGCGTCCGGGCTCCATTGACGCTCATTGCGGACGAGGGCGTCCGCGTTCCTCCGTTTCTACTTGGCGGATGGCTTCGTATAAAATTATCGCGACGCTCGTTGCCAGATTAAGGCTGCGGACATTTGCGTTCGGCATCGGAATCGTTAGGCAGCGGTCGGCGTTTTGAGCGAGAACGTCTTCCGGGAGACCTCGCGTTTCGCGGCCGAAGATCATGCAATCGTTTTGCTCGAAACGCCAATCGGTGTAAGGCCTTTGGGATTTTGTGGTGATATAAAGAAACCGTGAATGCGGTAGGCTTTCATAGAGGTTTTCGAGCGCGATGTGTCGGTGCAGGTTTACATTGTCCCAGTAATCCAGGCCGGCGCGTTTCAATGTCCGGTCGTCCATACGAAATCCGGTGACGCCGACAATATGCAGGTCGGTAAACGTCGCCGCGCAGAGACGGGCGATGTTTCCAGTGTTCGGAGGTATTTCCGGTTCGACGAGAGCGATATGCATGATCTTGCATAGTGTCAGGTATGTAGAGTTTGGTTTCAAGTCATCAAAACAAACCTGAACCCATAACGGCAACCATACTAAAATCCGAAATCATTTTAATCAGTGCATCCATTGCCCGTAAAAACTCATCAATTATATCAGTTTTCCTCGGCGGCAATGCCGAAAAAATTACTTTATGTTACAATCCGCAATTGTGATTTTCCATCTGAATTAAGGAGAAAACCCTAGTGTTTTTGCGTTTCAAAACTTCAATCTTCGTTATTTCGCTGGCTCTCGCGTCGGGTGTTCTTGTCTTCGGACAGGCAGTCCCGCCGAAAACGGATGAAAAAAAGCCGGAGCCCGTTGCAACGCCTGGCGGCAAAAATGCGCCGCAAACGGTTACCGCTGAACAGGTTGCCGAATCGGCTATTCTGGTTTACGCGTTTCCCGGCGGGCGGGTCACGTTGAATCAAATCCGCAAAACTGCTATCGAACGCGGCAAGACCAGTGTTCAAAATGCCGCGGGCAAAATGGAGCAGGCGAACTATCAGAAATTCACGTCGCGCGGTGAAACGATCGGTAAAGAGAAAATTCGCCTTGACCAGGAATTTCCTGCGGCTAGGTATTCGCTCGTTTACAACGAGGACAAGATCTTCGGCATCGCGAATGATACGGTATTCGATCCGCTCGAAGAAGCGGCGCGATCATTTCAAAATCAGATAGTTTACGGGCTCGAAACCCTGCTTCGGTACAAGGAAAACGAATCCAAACTGGAACTCGGTGGCCGGGAAAAGATTATGGGCGTGGACCTTTATTTTATTGATGTAACCGATAAACAGAATCGCAAAACCCGTTTTTATATCAGCTCAAAAAGATTCCGCGTACTGATGCTCGAGTACGAGGACGCGGGCGTCAAGTACAAACGAAAATTCTATAATTACAACTATGCTCAAGGGACTCTTGTTCCCTATCGCTCTGTCCTCTGGGCCGGTGACAAGATGATCGAAGAAACCGAGATCGGGACCGTGACATACGGGCAGAAGGTCGATGACGGAATGTTCGCCGCGAGCTAAGGCGAAGAAAATATACCCGCAAAAATGCGCAAAAGGCTCAAAATTTATTTTTGAGCCTTTTGTGCTTTTTTGCGGCCATGTCAGCAGTCATTTTCCGGCACTCACAACCGGCAACTGACCGCTGACAACTGTTTATGCAACTTTTCTTGCCGCCTGACGTGTTTCAAATCGTAAGGCGGCTTTTGTTTTGATTCGGATTGTGATGTAAAAAAGTATGAGTGTATGCCATTGGACAAAATCGAAACCGGACGCTCGGAGGTGCTGCGAACCTCTGTGTCTGAAAAGAAATTATCCGACCATGCTCTTATCGAAGCGACTAAAAATGGCGACGAAGCGGCTTTTGCCGAGATCGTCGCGCGTTACCGCAGCCCGATAACTAACTACCTTTACCGGTTTTTGAACGATTATGAAGAGGCGGTCGATCTGTCGCAGGAGACGTTCGTCCGCGTATATTACGCCATTGAGCGTTACCACACGGATTATGCGTTTTCGACTTACATTTACCGCATCGCAACCAATTTGGCGATCAGCGAAATTCGCAAACGCAAGCGGCGGACTATACTTTCGCTGACCGGGCTTTTTCAAACGGATGCCGAAGACGTGACCGAATTTCAGCCTCCGGACACACGGTCGCTGCCGGATGAGGATTTATTGGAAGACGAACAGGCCGGCGTGATTGCAAAAGCAATCGAGACTTTGCCGCCGAAATACCGCGTTCCTATTATTTTGCGGGATATTGAAGGGAAAACTTACGAAGAGATCGCCGAGATCATGGAACTCGGATTAGGCACGACAAAATCGCGGATCAGCCGGGCACGAGGCCTGCTAAAGGAAAAGCTGAAGCATTATTTTTAGTATACGATGAGTTACAAGAACGATAACAGTAGAGAAATTGAGAACGAGATTCTGAATTCAGACGAACGAAAGATCGCGGGAATGCTCGGGAACTTGAGACGAATCGAAGCGCCGAAGGACTTCGATTATCGATTGAAGGCGCGAATCGCTAATGCAAAGCCGTCGAATGATCGTCCGGCCGCATTTTTACCTGTTTTGCGTTATGTAATGCCGCTCGGCCTGTTTTTAGTAGTTGGCGGAGCGTTGATGTGGAACGGCGGAATGAATATCGATAACGATAGTGTTCCCGTAGTTGCGGAAACCGTTCAGCCGTTTGTCGGTCCGGTCGAAGCTCGACCCGTACCTAATAATTCGAGTTCCGTTGAAGTTGGCACGGCTGCCGTCGTTCCGCAGACCGTCGATTCGTCGCAGCCGCGGATCGAACAAGCGGAAATGAGAAAAGGGAAAACCTTTCCGGGAAAGATTGAGCGAATATCCGCTACGTCCGGCACTTCTTCGGTCGATCTGGCCTTGAAGCAGGCGCCGAAAACGATTCTGCCGCCCGGATTCAATTCAGAGCCGGTAAGTGTAAATAACACCGTGCCAGATTCGGGAAATCCGCGGCAATTTACCGCCGGAGAGGTGCTTTCAACGATCGGAATCGAAGCTAAGTTCGAGAACAAAGGCTGGAAGGTCGGGTCAGTGTCGAAAGGGAGTTTGGCGGAAGTTTCGGGGATTCAGGCGGGCGATTCGATCGAAGCGATGGATGGCGAAGCGTTGGGAGATAAAAAGATTTACACCGGCGGTTTCAATGCGAAAAAAGTCAGGGTAGTCCGCGATTCGAAAGACATCGAAATCAACTTAAAGCCGTAAGTCGGAGCACGGACGCCCCCGTCCGGATGAGCGTTGCTGCAACGCGAACAACCGTTCAAACATTGGGCAATGGAAATCGCAGAATCCTTATCCAACGTTTTCCATTGCCGATTGCCCGCGTCACGCGTTCGCGGACTCCGCGGGCAGGCAAGGTGCCTGCGTTCCTAGAGATCGTCTACTTTTGCGTCTTTAACTTCCGTCGTAAACTTTCGGTAATCGTAAGATTTGACGATCTGGTTGATGTCGATTCCTTTTACCAGCAAAACTCTTATCGACATATTTATATCCGCCGATGACGGCAGCCAGATTTCGTCGTTTATCCGTTCCTGTTCAAGCGTAAACGATGCGCCCTTCTTTAATTTCGCGACCATGCCTCCGCCGATATTGTAGCTGTCGAATAGAAAGGCTTCGAGCCGGGCTACCTGCTGGTCCTTCTCGTCGATCCACATAACGCCCGCTGTTTTTCCAAAGAATTTAAGGATGCTTTTAGCGTTTTTGAAATCGAAAGCGGGATTCGGCTCGAAATCGAAAACGATAACATCGCGGCCGCGGAAGCGTTCACGCCTTGGATTTATAAGATTCGATGCCCGCAGGACTTCAGCGATCGAAACTCGCTGGCCTTCGCCGGACGGCGTTCCCGAAGCTGTCTGACGCGCCTCTTTGGCCTCTTTTTTGGCGATCTGCCTTTCAATTTCTTCGACTCGTTTTTGGGCGTCTTTGTCTGCATCTTCCTGATCGCCTTTACTTAAAGTTTTTCCGTCCTTTTCTATTAAACGCCTGATACGATTGCCTTTGTAAAACGAAAGCTGAAAAGTCTCTGAGCCGCTTTCACGCAAGATTCCGTCCTTGCCGATCTCGCGTTTGATGGATTTTTGGACGAACGAATAGGTGTCGAGAATTTTTTCGACCTTATCCTCGTTTTCCTGTAATTGTTTGAGCAGGGTAGTGATCTCAGGCAGTGGCTCGGCCGAAGTTTTGGGAAAGTCGAATTCGGATTTCGCTATCGATTCGTTGATCTTAATATCGTCGAGCTTGATATTGAAAGCTTCGCTGCCGTTCGTCAGTTTGATCTCAAACGGCTGCATCACGCCGCCGATCTTACGGTAATCGCCATAAGAAAAAACTTTCGAGGTGTCGCCCGACGGGATCTCTTCGCGGATCGGCAAGTGTGTCGATGCGTCAAAATATAATTTGATCACGATGCCCTTTGCGGTATTCAGTAGTACGACGTTCGCGGCTTTGCCATCGATATTTGTTTTTCCGCCGGAGACGATCTTTGATTTTTCTTTTTTATAATTAAGCCACAAAGCGTTGCGAAAAGCCGCTTCAGCCTGAAAACCGAGGCTGGCATCGCCGGTCAGCGTGCTTAGACCGCCGCGCGAATCACGCTGCCAGCCGGATTTTCCGTTATAGCCGGATTCGGTTTCGAAGCCGCCGATTTCATATCGCGAATGATAGAGATTCGGCTGTGATGACTCGATGGAAATCAGGCCGTTCACACCGTTTGAGATTCGTGTGATCGTGCCCGTCTTTTTCGCTGATCGAACGGTCTGTAAAGCTTTTGCGCCGCCGAGTGCTTTTTCAGCTTGTTTTAATATTTTTGAAGGTGATTGCGCGAAAACGCCGAATGAAAGGGTAAAGAGGACGAGTAAAAAAGCGAAAGATTTTATAAACATAATTTGCGTATCAATGCTGAAATAGATTCTGTTGGCGTTTCGATGTCAAGGCTGCTTCAGCGGTCTTTCTGCGTTTTACGCGGCCTAAGCCACGCTCTTTATGGCGTGGTATAAATACGCCATAAAAGAACAGGGCGTTTCAACGTCCTTACCGGCTTTTGGCTTAAGCCGTCGATTTATAAGCCCGTTAAAACGGGCTTGCGGTTCCGTCGCCATTTTAGCCACGCCGTTAACGACGTGGCTATTGCCCGCTTCGCGGAAAGCCTAATGGAGAAGCGGAAACCAAATGCCAACACAACTAATCAAAAACGGCAGTTTTCACTACCGCTCGCGGTACTGACTTGTTGATTGCGGCAGCAGAAACAATCCGATTAAATAAAGCACGACCGTAAAAAATTGGATATATCCCGTTCCGGCGGAAAATCGCGGCAGATCGAGCAGCCATGTGAATGTTTCCCTCGCCGGGTTTTCAATGATCGAACGCAGCCAGCTTTCGCTTGCCGGAGCCGTAAGATTCGCCAGTATCAGGTATTTTACTACGAACGCTAATCCAAATAATCCGCCCAAACTCTGCAAAAGCTTTTTGGTGTCGAAATCGGCGAAAAGGTTGTTCCAGAGCGTCCAGAAAAAGCAAAAAGCAACGATCCAGAAGGGCAAACCCTGTTCGGGCAAAAGCGAATTGAACAACTGAACGGTTGCCGCGAAGAGTGTGAGCAGTACCACCGCATTCGCCGCGTTCTTCGTCATTGCAAAGCTCTCGGAGAACCAACCGTCGAGTTGGATCAACCCCGAGCGAAAGAAAAGCACGAGCATTACCGAGGCAAAAATAAGGCAAAAAAGTGCTGGTTTGAGAAAAATGAACGAGCCGTCCAAACCGCTAAACCGCAAGCCGCCGAGCAATGCGGCAGTGAGGAAAATGCAGGGAAGAACAAAATATAGAAGATAATACTTTTGATTCTTGCTCTGTTTTGGGTTTTCGAGCGCCGACGGTGAGTTTCGCGGGCTTACGGCGGTTTCGCTTTCCGAACTGTCTTCGACGATTTCGGCATCTACTATCGACACACTTTCGAAGTCAATATCCTTTTTTTCGGTGGTAAATCCTTCCATCAGTTTTATCGGATCAAGGCACGACCTTCCTCCGGGCTTTGCCCGTCTATTTGCGGAAAAGCTATGCTTTTCCGAAGCACCCACTAACACTTTTGCGGCTATGCCGCCGCTCTTATCTCACAGCGGAAGCGGCGGCATAGCCGCAAGGTAACCTTTCCCTAAAGGAAAAGCAGAGCTTTTCCGCAGATAGAGCGGCAGAGCCGCGAACGCAGGAGCGTAATTATTTCCGTTCTCGCACCAGTCGCAGCGGATTGAAGTCGTCTGCAGTAACCTTTAGGCCTTCCTCGAGTTCAGCTTTTAGTTCGACCGGAGTTCTCAACTGTAAATTTGCATCGTTCGACCGAAAATTAGGATCAAGCAATATTACGCGTGCAAGTGTTTCCAAGCTTTGTTTGAATAATGCGTCATCGTTTGAAATCCGTCCCCAGCCCTGCCGGTAAAAACTGTAAGCGATATAAAACTGCGTTTTGGGATCACGCTTTTCCGGATCGGCCTTCTCGAAACCGTCACGTGCCAAAATGAAATTATCCTGCCTGAAAGCCTGTAAGCCTCCGGCAAATTTCGCCTGGTCGATCTCATACGTTCCGGCTATTACCTGACTTTTCGTCACTGCATTTTCGACCGTCGATTTGGCCTTTATGGTCACTTCTTCCAGCGAACGCGGCTCGGCGGCGTACAGAAATACAATGAAGATTCCGTAAATGGCAGCAATGGCGATGCCTGTTATCTGGATATACTTTTCTTTCATTGCTATACTTACCGGAACTTCTAGAGGATACACTTTTTAGGATGGAATTCGCTACGAAGCTGTTGGCTCGATTCTTTCGTTTCATTTTTTAGAAAACAATTTATGATGATCAGATTTTTTGTTGTCGCGATGACTCTTTTGGCTTGTCCCGCGATCTGGGGACAGGGCTTTACCGCTGACCTGGTCGTGACTAACGCCAATGTCCGTACCATGAATGCCGCTCAGAAACAGACAACTTCCATTGCGGTTCTCGGCGGGAAGATCATCGCCGTCGGCAACGAGGCGGACACAAAGCTGCTCATTGGGCCGAAGACGAAGGTTATCGATGCCAAAGGCAAACTTGTAATTCCTGGTTTTAACGATGCTCATGTTCATTTTCTGGAGATCGGGCAGCAGCTTTCGTCGGTCGATCTGCGGGACGCGAAAACGCCGCAGGAATTTGTCGAGCGGATAAAGAATTTTGCAGCGAAACTGCCGAAGGATCGCTGGATACTGGGCGGGAAATGGGACCACGAAAATTGGTCGCCCAATAATCTCGCGACCGCGGCGATGATCGATGCGGTGACGCCGAATAATCCGGTATTTATCGATCGGCTTGATGGGCACATGGCGCTCGCGAACAGTTTGGCGATGAGCCTGGCAAAGGTCGATAAAGCGACGAAAGATGTGGACGGCGGCGAGATAGTTCGGGACGCCAGCGGCAACCCGACCGGCATTTTGAAAGACGCTGCGATGAGCTACATCGGCAGAATAATTCCCGACCCTTCATTTGAACAGAAACTAGAAGCGGCCCAAGCAGCGACGGATTACGCGGCGAGCCTCGGCGTGACGAGCGTGCAGGATATGTCCGCTGGGACTGATGTCGGCGTTTATCAGGAACTGCTGCGGCGCGGGACGTTGAAAACTCGTGTTTACGGCTGTTCGCCGCTTTCTCAGTTCTCGAGGTGGCAGGCTGCGGGGCTTCATCATGCGTTTGGGGATGCGATGCTCCGCGTCGGATGCGTTAAAGGTTATAGTGACGGTAGTTTGGGCTCGACGACGGCCTGGTTTTTTGAGCCGTACCGGGACGCTCCAAATACGAGCGGTTTAGCGTCGGACGAGATCCCAAAGATGCCGGAAATAGCCGCCGCAGCGGATAAAGCGGGACTGCAACTGATGATTCACGCTATCGGAGACCGGGCGAACGCGACGGTGCTCGATAATTTCATAAAAGCGGTACAGGCCAACGGCGATCGCGACCGGCGTTTTCGCATCGAACACGCACAGCATCTGCGGCAGGAAGATATCAAGCGTTTTGCCGCACAAAAAGTGGTCGCCTCAATGCAGCCTTTTCACATCATCGACGACGGCCGATGGGCGTGGAAGCGGATCGACGAAAAGCGGTTGAAGGGAACTTACGCCTTTAGAACTTTGCTCGATTCGGGTGCGGTTCTGGCATTCGGATCGGATTCGCCGGTGGCACCACTTAATCCATTGTTAGGCGTTTACGCAGCGGTGACGCGGCGAACGCTGAATGATAAAAATCCGAACGGCTGGATTCCGGAACAGAAAATATCGGTAGAGGAGACCGTGAAAGCATTCACATCCGGCTCGGCATACGCTGAATTTCAGGATAAGGTGAAAGGTACGATAGAAATTGGGAAGCTGGCGGATTTTGTTATTTTATCGGATGATATTTTTACAATCAATCCGACTATGATCAGGGATGTTAAGGTTTTGATGACGGTGATGGATGGAAGGGTTATTTATGAAATGCGGCCTTAATGGTTCGTGCGCATCTAATTACGGAGTAAATATGAAAAAAATATTAACAATTTCAATTGCAATTTTGGCGTTTTCGTTTGCGGCCCCGGCTCAAGGTGAAATGAACAGCAAGGGCGAGCCGGTGGTGGCGAATAAAGACAATGCTCCGGTGGAATGGAAAGCGGGTGAAAAGATCACGCGCGGAGATGCTTTGGTTGCTGGAACTAAGAAGGTTTCAGTGGAAAAGGCGCTCAAGAACCCGGACAAATACGCCGGTAAGACGGTTGCCGTTAATGGCGTAGTTGTCCGTTCCTGTAAGAAGGAAGGATGCTGGATGGAAATGGGCGATAGGGTTGGCGGCAAATCCGTCCGCGTAACTTTTGGCGATCACAAGTTTTTTATTCCGCTCAATTCGGCGGGTATGAGTGTAAAAGCGCAAGGCGTTTTCAAAACGAAGATACTTCCAAAAGATCACGTCGATCATTTGATAAATGATGACGGAGCGAAATTTGACAATCGAAATGCTGATGGGACGGTGACGGAAGTTTCGTTTGAGGCTACGGGTGTGGAATTAACTAAAAAGTAGGTTTAACCGTACAGTGCAAACTTTTGGTCGAGGTGCAAAAACCCCGGTCGCTACCGCTCGCGGTTCTGACATGAAGCACGCTGAAGCGTGAACTCAGAACATAAATAGACGCGGCCGAAATGTTTCGGCCGCGTCTTTTTGTTTTGCTTGATTAGAGATTTAGAATTTGAATCTCAATCCGAGCTGTGCCTGTCTGGGTTCGCCGAATCCGGCCGAGACCGTTCCGTCGAAGTTGAATGTCAGCGGGCGTGGAACGCTTCGCTGGTTGCGGCTGTTGGTTAAGTTGAACGCTTCGAAGATGGCTTCGAGCTGCATTCTTTCGGTGAATTTGAACGCCTTTGACGTACGAATGTCGAAGGTGAAAAATTCATTGTCCAGCCTTTCTGTATTACGCCTCACCGTCGATCCCGGACCTGATTCGCCAATCGGCCGCAGCGAACGCGGCTGGGCTGACCGGTACTGTACGATCGGTGAAATGTTTATATCGTACGGCAGCAGAAACGTTGCGAATGCATTGAACCTGTGACGCTGATCGCGGTCGGAATAGTTGTATTCCGGCTCGAGATTGTTGACATCTGCGTAACGGAAAGTGAACGGATCGCGTTCGTTGTCGTCGTCCGATTTATCGACCGAAAGCAGATAATTGACCTGGAACTGGTAGCGATTAGAAAACCGCTTGTTCAGAGTCAAAGTCAGGCCTTGATAAAACGACTTCGCTGAACTTTCGGTTGAACGAATTTCGCCGACACCGGATCCGTTGGGACGGAAGAAGGGTGAAGTGCCGCCGTACAAAGCCGGATTTCCACGATTCACAAAACGTGTCAGACGATCGGTTTTCGCAACATTATATGCCGCGAGAATCGACGTATTCGGAAGAATTTCCCGTTCGACGCTTGCGCTGTATTGAATAGTCCGCGGATTTTTGAAATTGCGTTCGAATACCGCGATGCCCGGATTAAATGGGTTGAAACCGGCGGTCGGGACAATTCCGGGATATACAGGACATCCATTAAGTCCGCCAGCGCCGCCAATATCGTCATTGGACGGTTGGCAAAGGAAATTAGCGAAGAAAATGTTTCCGGCGATTGCTCCATCCGTGTTGCGCGGCCCGGCCACAACAAGTCCCGGAATTCGGGCATAATAGAGGCCTGCACCGAGCCTGATGGCGGTTTTGCCGTCCTTACCCGGTGAGTACGAAAGGGCTACACGCGGCGAATATCCATCTGTAAAATCTGGGATCGTCCCATCCGAAGGGAAACGCGGATCATTTAGAAACTGGCCGTATCTTGTTTCGGTTGGATCGTTTATCGGATCGGGCTGAAACTGTCCTTCCCAGCGAAAACCGAAATTGAGCGTAAGATTACGCCTTGCCTGCCAGGTGTCCTGAATGTAAAGGCCCGGCTCTATCGTAACGTACGATTGTGTGCCCGCCTCTTCGACGGTGCGGTTGCCGATAGGAGCAAACTGCAGGTAAAGTGCAAGTGCATTGGCATTAACGCCATTGATATAATCGAAAAAGCCATTGATTGCACCGTCGATCGTCGGAGCGGCAAATATGTAGCGGCCGCGGGCGAATCCGATAAAGGTTTGCGAAACTCTCGTGCGGTTGATGTCCACGCCGAATTTGATCGCGTGATTTCCGCGAATAGCAGTGAAATTATCGGTAAACTGCAGGCGAATGTCGTCCGACGGTACCGGCAGGAAGAACGGACGGCCGAATCTATATGAGATCGTACCGTCAAATGTGCCGATCGTAGTATCGGGAAGATCGGGGCCGTCGTAGAAACGCGGGCGCTTTTCCATTGCCCACTGGAAGCGGAATTCGTTCAGCAGATTTGATGAGAAATTGGTGACAAGCTGTCCGATGAATGAATTCGAATTACTAGTTTCACGGCCATTTGCACTCGTACCCCACGTCGGGACGTCGAATGTTCCATTGACCTGCTCGGCGCGGCTCTAATTATGACGCAAAGTCAGCAGATTGTTGTTGTTTACCTGAAAATCAACTTTGCCGAGCAGGACATCGGCGACATTCGTGCGGTCGATGATCCCCTGTTCACCCGGCGAATTGAAACGGGTCGCGAAAACATTTGCGAGCCGCGGATCAATCGAATTCGGTTTGCTGCTCGTTCCGTCGTTGCGTTCATAGGCAACAAAAAAGAATGCCTTGTCACGCTTGATCGGCCCGCCGACGTTTCCGCCGAACTGGTAGTTTCGAAAATCCTCGGTCGGAAGTCCGGCATCGACCGCATCCGGATTCTGGCCGGAAAGTGATTGATTGCGGAAGAAAACGAACGCCGCACCCGAATAGGTGTTGGTGCCCGATTTCGTGACGGCATTGATGAAGCCGCCTGAACTGCGGCCGAACTCAGCCGAAGCTCCGACCGGAACTACCTGAAATTCTTTAACAGATTCCAGGCTGATGGTGAAAGCCGGCCGCTGGCCGCCGCGCTGTTCGCCAAAGAACGGGTTGTTGGCGTCTGCACCGTCAATGGTTATATTATTTTGGATGCCTTTCTGGCCGTTGATTGAAATCTCATCGCCGTCCGGCCCCTGGACGATTGAGACGCCAGGCGTGAGCAGAGCGAAGCGTGAAAAATCACGACGGTTGATCGGCAGATTTTCGACCGACCGCTCGTTGATCTGGGTTGAAAGCTCGGTTCGTGCGATCTCGACCGAATCCGGTTCGGCTGAAACATCTACAGTTTCGACCGTTCCGCCCAGTTTTAACTCGACCTTTAACGATAGGGTTTGACCCAAATTCGTTTCAATGTTCTCGAGATTAGTTTCGCCGAAACCCTGAGCTTTCACGGTAACGCGGTATGTTCCAAGCGGGAGTAGCGGAGCACTGAAGAAACCGTCGGAATTGGTCGAGACGATTCGTTCGAAACCGGTTTGCGTGTTTCTAACGGTAACATCAGCACCGGCGACGACCGCCCCGTTCGGATCCAGAACCGTTCCCTGAATTTGGGTGGTCGTGGTCTGTGATTGGGCAAAAATGCCGATGCTTAAAACGAGCACGGCTGCGAACGGGCATAAAACCCGCAACATTTTATTCATATATTTTATCCTCAGCAAAAAAGAATTCGCCGATTTTTAACAAAAATTAGGAAGACGTGTAACGAAAAACTTAAATTAAGATTAACTAAATCAAAACTGCGGAATTATAATCCCGATCTCCCCGGAAAACAAATTGAGCGATGTTAAATCTTTTTGGAATAGGGCTGTTCCGCGATCGATACTATTCACTTCTAATATTAGGTGTTATGATAATCTACTTTTCAGCGTAATTCTCCGCAGAAAGAATCATTAATTTATAACAGTCCAACCATTTTCGAAGGAGTTTAATCTATGCTTTGGAAGATAATACTTGTTTTAGGTATTTTAGGCGTGTTGCTCGGTTTAGCGGTCACGGGAGTTTCCGTTGCACTCCCTATCGTTAACGGCCCACGCACCAGCTGGGAAGAAGCCATGTACGGCATCATTCCGGGTGCATTACTTTTGGTCGTATCGTTTTTTATTTTTTTGATCGGGTTGATAATGGTAATGAAAAACCGGAAGAAAATTTCTCCAAATAACGCTCAGGTAAATATTAAATAGTGCCGTGTAATCTAAGTTTCCTAATTTTGGGTCGCGTAGCGACCTTATGAGTTTAGCCGTGGGTTTAACCCACGGTAAGCCATAAAAAGATTCCTCGTCGCGTCAGCGACGACTGATATTAAAGATGTGATTCAATTGCCGCTGACGCGGCAAGAAAATGGTTGCCTTTATTCCGTGGGCCCGAACCCACGGCTAAACTCAAGCTATCGCTACGCGATACAATATAGGAACTTTACAGAGCACTAGTTTGGAGTTTAAGAATTATGCTCCTCCCGAATGCGGGGAAATAGTATGAGCGAGATAAAATATTTCGATTGTGTAGCATTGCTCGAAGATTTGCCGGACGAGAATCTTCGGCGCGGACAGGTCGGAACCATTGTGGAAATTTACAATAGCGGCGAAGCTTTCGAAGTCGAATTTGTCGACCGTGATGGACGCACCTACGGGCTTTTGGCACTCACTCCTGAACAGTTCATCGCCTTGTCTCACGAAGCCGGAGGAAAAGTTGCTGCTTAATCGATGAAAGCATTCAAGATTAGAGACATTGAAATAAATCCACCGCTTATTCTCTCGCCGATGGCGGGCGTGACGGATTACACTTTTCGCCGTTTGATCAAGCGGCGGGGCGGTGTCGGTTTGGTTGTTTCCGAGTTTATCTCGGTCGAAGGTCTGACACGGCATAACCCGAAGTCGAAGCGGCAGATGCATTTTGCCGAGGAGGAGCGGCCGTTTGCGGTTCAGATTTTCGGCGGGCAACCGGAGCGCATGGCTATGGGCGCGGAGATGGCACAGGAAGTCGGGGCTGATATTCTGGATGTTAATTGTGGTTGCCCGGCGCCGAAAGTCGTGAGAAACGGCGGCGGCTCCGGATTGCTGCGAGATTTGCCGCGGCTGGAAACGATTCTTAAAGAAATCAAAAAGACAATTACAATACCGCTGACGTTAAAACTCAGGACAGGCTTTACTGAATCGACGATCAATGTCGTCGATGTGGCGAAAATGGCCGAGCAATGCGGCGTCGAGCATATTCAGGTTCACGGTCGTACGAAAGAACAGGGCTACAAAGGCTTAGCGAATTGGGACTTGATCAAACTGGTGAAACAGGCCGTGAGTGTGCCGGTTTCAGGGAACGGTGACATTACCTCGATTGAATCCGGGATGCAGCGATGGCGCGATTCGGGAACCGACGGCATTTTGATCGGCCGCGGAGCGATGCAGAATCCGTGGATATTCCGGCAGTTTCACGACGTTCTCGAAGGCCGCGAGCCATACCAGCCCGACCTTACGGAAAAAAAAGATGTTCTTCTGGAATTTTTTGTTATGCTTCGCGAAGAGATGCCGGAAATCGTGGCTCTCGGCAAAATGAAGCAATTGGCCGGACAGTTTACGAAAGGATTGATCGGCGGGGCGCAATTTCGCCAGACGCTTTACCACTCGCATTCGGCTGACGAGATTCTGGACAACATTACGATATATTTCAACACATTGGCGGCCGGAAGCGAATACGGTGACGGGCGAATTGAGGCGGATGCCCAAATTATCGATTCATGCGATATGTTCACATCAGGCCCGGAAACTGGCCAGGCAGCGAAAGCAGCATAATCGGCTGTCGATTTTTGCAAATCAGGAGAGCTTAATGAAAAGGGAATTTACAGAAATCTCGCACTGTATATTTGTCGTTTGCACCGTAATCGCTTTTAGCGTGACTGCAGGTTTTGGACAGGATTTGAAGGTGGATGAAGTTATCGCCAAACACCTCGATTCAATCGGTACGAAAGAAAAGCTTGCCGGGATAAAAAACCGACTCGTTATGGGAGCCAGTTTTTTCGAATCGAAACTGCCGTCAAAAAAGACCGGCGGCAAGGCTTTGATCGTTTCACAAGGCACGAATCTATATTTTATTGCCAGCTTCGCTTCAAAGGAATACCCGTTCGAAAAAATAGGCTATTTTAACGATAAGATTAGCTTGCCTTACGTGACCTCCGGCAATCGCTCGCCCCTCGGTGCATTTATCGCGGATCATGAAAAAATTGTTAGTGACGGGATAATGACTGGAAGTATGTCCAATACGTGGATATTGTCCAACTGGCAGAAGGGCAAATTCAACATTAAATCTGCGGGTACGAAGAAAATCGACGGACGAAAAGTTTATGTTCTCGACTATTTTCCGAAGGGGAGCGGATCTGGGGAATTTTCGATCAAAATGTTCTTCGACGCGGAAAACTTTCGTCATATTCGTTCTGAATACAGGCGTGAGATCTCGTCAAAACAAGACACTTTTGGTCAGCTTGGACGACAGGGCGGAGTGAGAATGCGGCTGACTGAAGATTTTGCGGACTTTAAGGACACCGAAGGGCTTATGCTGCCGCACAGTTATAAGTTGAACTATCAGACGGACAGCAACAGCGGCACCTATGAATATATATGGGGAATTAACGTAACGCAGTATATGTTCAATCGAAAACTGGAAGATAATTTTTTTACCTTTGAAGCAAACTGAATATCCCAATGATTAGACTGTTTTTTGTCATCTTCTGCCTCGCGTTTTTTTCGGCTACGGCGTTTTGCCAGAATCCGGCCCAAGCCGCAACGAAAAAAGACATATCAAATAATGCCAACGTGCAGCGTTCTTCGCCCGCATATGCCGAAGTTGTGTTGCGTCGTACGGAGCTATCGGCGGAACTTGAATCGCTTCTGCTCGAATACACGGAAGAATATCCTAAGGTGGCGGAAATGCGGCATTCACTGGCGATCTTACAAAAAGATCGAGAAAGGATCCTCGCAATCAAGCCTGCCGAATCAATAAAGCTGACACTCGCCTTAGGCAAACTGATGGTGAAAAGGGCTGAACTTGAAACCGATCTATGGCAATTGCTGAAAACCTATAAGGAAGAGCATCCCGACGTTAAGAAGGCCAGGCGAAAGGTCGAGATCTATGAGGCAGCGATAAAGGAAATTTTAGGTTAAGCGGTCTTCATCCGGCAGCAGCTCATCCGAAATAATATTATATAGGCCCTCAGAATCGCCTTTCGACATCTGCTTTTTGTCAGGTACAACTTCAACCGCGATTTTCGTCACACGGTTCCGGCGTTTTATTTCTATCTCATCACCCGCCTTGATCTCTTTCGAAGATTTCGCCGGTGCATTATTCACCATTACAAGGCCCGCATCGCAAAATTCCTGAGCGAGGCTTCTGCGCGGTATCAGGCGGCTTATTTTCAGGAAAATATCGAGTCGCATGTGATTTAATGTGAAACTGAAAATGGACAATCGCTCTTCCCAAGCTATTGTCCATTTTCCATTGTCAGTTTTACGCTTTCTTACTGCTTGTTTTCCGGCGTTGCTTTGCGTTCCTCGGCAAAAAGGATCGGAGCGACCTGTGCACGGTAGTTTTCGTTTATCTTTATATATGAATCGCCGCGGACTGAGGACATAAATTTCTTTCGAGCTTCCGGTTCTTTTTCAGTCAAAATCGCCAGGCGAACCGCATTTTCATTATAAAATGATTCGCTGCTAGCCTGTGAACGTTCGTCCAACCGCAGAATATTTATTCCGACCTGATCCACCTCTATCGGGTCGGTATATCCGCCCACCTTGATATCTTTCAGAGCGGTTGCGTATTTCGGGTCGAGTTCCTTGACGTTCAGCGTATCTACTTTACCCTTTGTCTGGGCAGCATTCGGGCGATCGGAGTTTTCGGCAACGAGCTTATTAAAATCTGCCCCACCGCGTAATTGGGCGACAAGCAGCTTCGCTTTTTCGCGGACGGCAACCTCCGTATTTCCCGCAAAACTCAGAAAGATCTCACTGACCGAGACCGTCTCCGGTTTCGTAAAGCGCGCCTTATTTTTTTCAAAATAAGCTTTTAACTCAGTAGCTTGCGGTTCCCAATAAACTTTTGATTGCACTTCCCGTTGAAGCACCATGTCGCGCGTTGCCTGTTTGCGCCAAATTTCGCGAATTTCCTCTCGGTTTACACCCGTTTTTTCCATCTCCGCATACAGAACATCGAGCGTTTTATAGTTATTTTCCTTCATGATCTGAAGAAAACGCTGATTAAGTGTGGCTTCGATATCGGAATCGAGTCCCAATTCTTTTGCCTTTTGAATCAGAAGTTCTTCGTTGATCAGGTTTGCTATCAACTCGCCTTTCTTTTCGTCGACGATCTTTTGGGCTTCCACACGGTCTTTGCCTTCCTGAACTTGAGCATCGACGATGCTTTTTACCTCGCGTTTAACGCGCGAAAGCGTAATCACGCCGTCATTGACCTGTGCCACGACCTCATCCACCACTCGTTCCTCGGTTTCCTGTGCAGAAACGGAAATACCGACCAAAAATAATGACGCCAATAAGAAAAATTTCGAGCCAAACTGTCTCATTCGTTACTCCTAAAAATCGATTTCACCTATGGTATGCTTCGAATATGTATTTTGCAAACAGAACCTATGATGCACGAAAGCGGTCGCAAGTTTCTTTTAGACTTTAGTGAAAACTCCGGTTTGTTCAAACTTTATAGATAATAGCAGGTTTTTTGCAAAACTCTGCCCACGCCACGACCCTCATGAAATGCCCAAATTGCAAACTCGTTAATTACGCGGACGCGGAATCCTGCGCCCGCTGCGGCTATGATCTAGCCGGATCGGTAAGCGTCGAATCAGCAAATGAGCCGAAAAAATCGAATATTTTGCGAAGGGCAATCGTTTGTTTGCTGGTTTGCCTTGCGGCGATCGCGGGCTTTTATTCCACGCTCGTTTTTTCAGCTTCACCGCTGAATTTCGAGGAAAAACAGCAGACTCAGGATGCGATACGAATTCTCGAAGACAGAGGGTTTTCGACCGAAGTTTTCTTATTAAAACGGCTAGCCGTATTTCGGAGCAACGACAATTGGCTTAACGCCTCGATAGAGAAAGAAAATGCCTACGCCGCTACCAATTTCCCGTTTGAGATCGTAACTCTATACCCGGATTTTTTTTCCTTTCCAGTCGATGACACGGAACGTGCCGCAATTTTGCTGCACGAAGCACAGCATTTAATGGGCGAAGATGAGAAGGCGGCTTATGAATTCGTCTGGAAAAATCGTAAACAGCTTGGCTGGCATGGAGAGGATTATGCACATTCCGTGATCCTGACCGCAGTCCGCAAACAAACAAAAGAACTCGCTCCGCTCCTGTTTGTCTGTGATATCAATCCTCATGGAGATTGCACTGAATAAGGTTGATCGGCAAGAACCGATTCTTGATTTATTACACCTCCGCTCCGATCTCTTTTTCTCTTATTTCGTGTAATTCGTGGATAAAGGCTTTAAGACTTTAATCGACGGATTACACGAAATAGGAAAAATAAAGTCAAAACACGAACCGTCGAAACTGCCCGATTATAGTATTGTATTCTTTGGTCTTTTGCGGCTAATCAGTTTCTGATTTCTTCTAAACATCTTGCCGCAGCTTCTATCGGATTCTGCGAACCGCTGATCACCCGCAAAATTCCTGACGGCGAGAATATGGCACCTTCGTTGTCGGTTAAAAACTGCATCAATTTCTCCGGTGCGATCTTCGCGTTCTCGCCAAGTTTTACGGCAAAGCCGTCCGCTGTTTTATCTATCGAAAGTAGGCTTAGTTTCTCAGCCAGTTTCCGCAATCGGCCATACGCAAATAAATTTTCGACCGATTCGGGAATTTTACCGTAGCGATCCTCGATCTCCTGATGAATTTGGCTGAGGACCGAATCGGATTCGGCCGACGAAATGCGTTTGTAGGTGCGGAGCCGCTGATTTGTGTCCTGAATATAATCTTTTGGAATCGAGACATCGACGCCTAAGTTAATAGAGACGTTTGTTTCGTCAGCGATCTCATCGCCGCGAATCTCGGCAATTGTCCGCTCAAGCATTTTGGTGTAGAGGTCGAAGCCAAGAGCATCCAATTGCCCCGACTGCTGCCCGCCCAGAATATTCCCGGCGCCCCGAAGTTCCAGATCCAAAGCGGCAATTCGGAAACCGGCACCGAGATCGGAGAATTCGCGGATCGCGCTCAGGCGTTTTCGGGCGATCGGCGTCAGTTCCAATTCGCTCGGAATTAAAAGATACGAATACGCTCGCCGGTTGGAACGCCCAACGCGGCCGCGGAGCTGGTAAAGCTGCGACAGGCCGTAATTATCGGCCCGATTGATGATTATTGTATTCGCCCGAGGGATGTCGATGCCGTTTTCAATGATCGTCGTCGCGACCAGAATATCGTATTTGTAATCGATAAAATCGAGCATCACCTGCTCCATTTCCTTTTCGTTCATTTGCCCGTGGCCGATGGCAATGCGGGCTTGCGGAACGATGCGTTGAACGAGAGCAGCGATAGCTTCGATGGTTTCGACGCGGTTGTGGATGAAAAAAACCTGGCCGTTGCGGGCGAGTTCGAGCTCGATTGCGGATTTGATAACGCCTTCGCCGAACTGTACGACCTGCGTGTTGATTGCCAAACGGTCACGCGGCGGAGTTTCGATCACGGACATATCTCGCATACCGAGCAAAGACATATTCAGAGTTCGCGGGATCGGCGTGGCTGAAAGGGTCAGCACATCGACCTTTTTCTTTAAGTGTTTGAGCTTTTCCTTATGCGCGACACCGAATCGCTGCTCTTCATCGACGACGACAAGGCCGAGCTTCGGCATGACTACATCGTTTGAAAGAACGCGGTGTGTGCCGATGACCACATCGACATCGCCTTTTTCCGCACGTTCGATGACGGATTTTTGCTCTTTAGGCGACCGAAATCGCGACAACAATTCGAGGCTCACCGGGAACGCCGCGAAACGTTTGGAGAACGATTCGAAATGCTGGTAAGCGAGAATCGTCGTCGGCGTCAAAATCGCGACCTGTTTTCCGTCCATCACGGCTTTGAACGCGGCACGCATCGCGACTTCGGTTTTGCCGTAGCCGACATCGCCAACGATCAAACGGTCCATCGGCGTCGCGGTTTCCATGTCGGCTTTTACGTCTTCGATAGCGGCGGCCTGATCGACAGTCAGATCGTACGGAAATGAATCTTCGAATTCATGCTGCCACGGAGCGTCGGGTGAAAACGCAAAGCCGGTGACGAGTTTTCGCTCGGCGTACAAACGCAAAAGCTCGTCGGCCATATCGCGCATCGCACGTTTGGCTTTTGCCTTTGTTTTCTGCCAGCCGATGCCGCCGAGGCGTTCGAGCGTCGGCGATGATGCTTCACCCGAAGAAAATCGCGATACGAGATCAAGACGCTCGACCGGAACGAAAAGCTTGGCGTCGTCGGCGTAGATCAGCAGGACGAATTCACGCGAAACGCCGCCGGTCTCGATTGTCTGCAAACCTTCGAAACGCCCGATGCCGTGATCGACGTGGACGACATAATCGCCCGGTTTCAGATCCCGAAAATCGGAGATGAACGCTCCAAGCTTGCTTTTGCTGGTACGCGTCTGAACTTTCTTTTTAGGA
>JANMSP010000068.1:0-26817 GCA_031389475.1 Pyrinomonadaceae bacterium | reverse complement strand
ATCGATAGATGTCGCGTCGATGCTGTAAAGTCCAGGCAGATCAATGATTTTGGCGTGGCCGCTCGGCAGCTTCCAAACGCCGTCCTTGCGTTCGACGGTCACGCCCGCATAATTAGCGACGCGTTGATTCAAGCCTGTGAGCGAATTGAAAAGAGTGGTTTTTCCGGCGTTCGGGTTGCCGGCGAGAGCGATGATCAATTCGCGGCTGGGATTTTGATTTAGTTCGGCTGCCTTCATCTGTCGGCTAAAATGTTACGGTCACGGAATCGGCTTCGTTACGCCGCATGGCCAAACTGTACCCGCGAACCCGAATTTCCATCGGATCGCCAAACGGCGCGGTTTTAACTACTCTGACTGAAACACCGGGAACAACGCCCATTTCCATCAGACGCCGGGTTATAGAGCTATTCCCCGCGACCGACACAACCTTTGCATCAGTTCCCGCAGGAAGATTTGTTAACACATCGTTATTCATTTTTGGGTCACTCTGTCGGGAAAATCCAGGACAAACATCATATTTTAATATGATATCAAAAGCTTAACCTAATTGAAATCAAATTTCAATTTCAATTAGGGGTTACAAAAATATATTGTGTATGGGATGTATTCGAGAGTCAGTACCGGGAGCAATAGCGACTGGGTTCCTTAACTGTAGCGATTAATCCCCCAGTCGCTACCGCTCCCGGTTCTGACAGGACTAAGAACCCAGTCGCTATCGCTCCCGGTTCTGACTCGTTGTAATTTGAAGCACCGAATTTGAAATAAGATCAGCCTGATAAACACCCGCGGAAATTCTCAGCGGGAAACGCCGTTCGTCGTTACTTAGCCATATTCTAATATTTAGGGCATCAAGCTGCGGATTCCCGGTTTTTACTGTGACGAGCTGCGCGGATACTTTTTCACCTTGCTGTGTGATCAGATCCGCAGCCTCGGGCCGAAGCGTAAAAACGTACGGCTTATTTTCCCAAAAAACAGCGACGCGCGTATCGTTTACAGGAGCGGTCGTGTCCTTACTTGGATTGAGATTGAATGAGCGGACTGCATACAAAAGAGATAAAATACTGTGCGTGCCGACCGGAACTTCGACGGCTGGTGTTCCGCCGGTCGTCACGAAACTCGTCACCGGATCGAATCGGGCGGTTTGATTGTATGCTGCCATCGCGCCGGAAAATTTAATGCTGATCTGGCGCGGCCCCAGCGTTTCGGGATCAACCTGCGCCCGTACAAAGTCATTAACCGAGAAAAGCGGATTTCCGGGCGCCGCTTTTGTCACCGTTGCGGCCAGCAGTAGGCTGTCGAAGCCAGCGAATTCCTTCCGTTCCTTCGCCTGAAGTATGAATGTAGCGACTGGCCGTCCAGCCGTTGAGATCTGGTATTCCAACGCTTCACCAAGAGGAAAGGAAAGGCCATCGGCCAGCGGCATATTCTCGACATAAGGTGTAGCGGTAGGAGTAGGTATCGGGAGCGCCCGAGGCGTTTGCAATGGCACTGGTGTCGGCTGAACGGAAACTTCAGGGGAATTAACTTGAACAGTGGCGACAGCGGCCCTGAACTCACCTTTTGCCGTTTTGATGCGGATTAACGCAGGTATTCTCGCTTCGTCGGCAGTTAAATTGATGCGGATTTCCTTTACGCCGGCTTCAGTCAGATATTCGCTTTGTACCGATACAATTACGGTTTCGAAATCGCCGGCGGGCGTCTTTACTCTTTCGCTTAAAGCAGTCTGGAAGGTTACGTTATAAGTTTTTCCGTTTTCGATGAATGTGGCCCCACCGATACCGCTGGTTTGGCGAATCTTGAACAGGAGCGATAACAAGTCATGATTCACGGTCGGGGCTGCAAGAAAATTGTCGATAATCTCTTTCGGCAGGCCGCTTGTATTCACCGTTTTTACGGCATAGAGCGGCAGCCCGGAATCGGCGGCGGCAAACGTCGTCCGGGTCTCATCGATAAGGTAATACGCCGCACTGAAGAAATCGAGCGTTTTAATCTTCGAGAAAAGCTCGACCGCGTCTTTTCCACCTAAGGCACCGCGAGAAACGACGCCGATCTCGGCAAAGGCAACATCAGAGTATCGATCGAAGGAAACTGAATAGGTCAGCTTTTCGCCGACACGGAACTGCGTCACCGGAAAATCAGCAACTATGGTTTGGGCGTTCATCAGGCCGAATCCAAAACCGGCAAATACAGAAAGGCTGAGTACAAAGAAAACTTTGAACAAAAACGGTTTACAAAAGATATCGATTCGAAAAATAAATTTGCTCATCTAGAAGCGGCTTCCATCTCTTCCAAAATTGTCTTGACGGCTAATAACCTGTCAGCCGCCTTTGTGATCGGCCGGCCGATTACAAGGTAATCCGAGCCCGCGGCGATCGCGGCTCCCGGAGTCATTACACGCCGCTGGTCGTCATTCGTTGCAAAATCAGGCCGAATACCCGGCGTAACAATCAAAAATTCGCTGTGCTCTCTGCTATTGCGGATCGCGACCGTCTCATTTCCCGACGCAACGACACCGTCCAACCCGCACGCCGACGTGAGTGCAGCCAAATGCAAAACCTGCTCTTCCACTTCCCTTTCGATGCCGGTTTCACGCAAAGCGTTTGAATCGGAACTGGTGAGTACAGTGACCGCAATGATCTTCGGTCTCGTTAAATTATCCTTAATGCAGAGATCGCGTACATCATCCGCGGTCCGCCGCATCATGTCGCTGCCACCTGCGGCGTGAACGTTAAACATCCATACGCCCAGCCGAGCAGCTTCGATTCCCGCTTTTGCGACCGTGTTCGGGATGTCGTGAAACTTCAGATCCAGAAAGATTTTCGTCCCGGATTTCGCGATCTCGCTTACAAATTTGCTCCCCGCCGAGGTAAAAAGCTGCAAACCGATCTTGAAAGCCTCAACCTCATTGCCGAGTTCGGCGATTATTTCCCTCGCTTCGACCCCGGTTTCGACGTCCAGAGCAACGATCAATTTTTCCCTGGCTTTTACTATGGAGGTTTCAGGAGAAACGTGGGCTTCAAACATAAAATTTGCGTCGCTCAATCCCTATCGAGCGGATTCCTGTACGGCTGACCGCTATCTTTATCGGCGCGTTTTAGGGCTTCCTGAAATTTCTCCTCCAACAGCCGTTCGCGGTCCTTCACCGACGACATTTCCTGGGCGAATATTTGTTCGCGCAGTTCTTTTTGTTTTCCCAGTTCACCCTTCAGATCGTCAAACGATCCGTGAGCTTTTTTCTTTTCCTCGTGGGCAAGAAGAGCTCCCGTCTGACCGTCGATGGTCAGCGTGGATTCACAGCATGGACATTTTACACTGAACTTTTCCATAACCATTTCAATCGTCCACGATCATCAAGCCCCGGCAATTTCCAGGATGCGTGCGGCCGTTTCGGTGCCTAACTGCGGTATCTTCTCGCCGGGCAGATCGACGGTCTTTCCGTTCTTCAGAAAGACCCTTACGACACTGTCCCCGCCGCTGGAACGTTTTTCCACTTTTAATAGCTGCGGATGACTTTTGAATGTCCGCAGTTCGACCGCGGCGTTGGTTAAAATTACCGCGAATTCGGAATCTTCGGGAGCCGGCCTGGCGGCTTTTTTCAGCATTGCCGGTTCGTCAAAATTGGCCGGTGCACTTTCGGCAGCCTTTCGCATTGCCTCCAACTTTGTCTTTCGCCGAGAGACCATTGCATTCGCATCCACGTTTGCGGCCGCAGGGTCCGCGATCACATCGCCGTTTTCATCCTTAGGCAGGATCACCTTATTGACCGCGTTCGCACTCGTGTCGGCGTCGGCCTTCACATTCGTGTTCGCGTCGCTAAGTGTAAATGTATTTGCTGGACGGCTGTTACCGCCCACCTGTGAATCAGCTTCCTGAGTGGTCGACGAGCAGGCGCCCATACCCGCCGCAAATATGCAGGTCAATACTAAAATTCTAAAATCTTTCATCGATTACTCCTGAGTTTGTCCGAGAGATTCCGTTTCACGGTTTCCCATTCTTCATCAATGATACTGAAAAAAACCGAATCACGAAAACGCCCGCTTTCGGTAATCATGTGATTTCGGAGCGTACCTTCTTCCTTGCCGCCGATCCGGGCGATCGCATTTCTCGATTTTTCGTTTAGTGCGTCGGTTTTTAACTCGACCCGTATGCACTTCCATGTCTCGAATGCGTGGGTGAGCATCAGCAGCTTTGCTTCGGTGTTGACAAAAGACCGCTGCCAATCCGGATGTATCCACGTCCAGCCGATCTCGGCCTTGCGGTTGGCAGTGTCGATGTTTCCAAATCTGGTTGACCCGACGATCTTGCCGACTGTTTTGTCGATCGTAACGAATGGCAAAGCCACACCTTTCGCCTGATCGTTCAGGGCGGTGAGGGCGTACCTTTGCAAATCCTCGCGATTTTCAACAATATTCGCCGTCAAAGTCCAGAGTTCCGGAATCAATCCAACTTCGCAAAGCTCAGCGGTATGCTCAAACTTCATTGGCACCAGACTTACGAATTCGCCTTCCAAAGTTACGGGTGAAACATCCATAATTATTTCAAACAAGCTGACCGGGTCAGTACCGGGAGCGATAGCGTCTGGGTTCTTCTACTGTCAGTACCGAGAGCGGTAGCGACCGGGGTTCTGATCATTAAAAGTTAAAAGAACCCAGTCGCTATCGCTCTCGGTACTGACAGGAAACACCAATCAATTTAAATGTCGTAATACATAGAAAATTCCATCGGATGAGGACGCAGCCGCAGCGGTGTTATTTCCTTTTCCCGCTTGTAGCTGATCCAGCGGTCGATCATCGTGGTGGTGAATACATCGCCTTTCAGCAGGAATTCGTGGTCGCTCTCGAGTGCTTTCAAAGCCTCATCCAATGTTCCCGGCAGCGACGGCACATTCGCCAGTTCTTCCGGAGGAAGATCGTAAATATCTTTATCGAGAGGCGCTCCCGGATCGATCCTGTTTTGTATCCCGTCGAGCCCCGCCATCAGCAAAGCCGCAAATGTGATATAAGGGTTACAGCTCGGATCGGGCGGACGAAATTCGAGCCGCTTGGCTTTCGGCGAAGGCGAAAACATCGGAATTCTGACCGCGGCCGACCTGTTCCGCGCCGAATACGCCAGATTCACCGGGGCCTCAAAGCCTGGAACAAGACGTTTGTAGCTGTTCGTTGTAGGTGCCGCGAAAGCGACGAGAGCCGGTGCATGTTTTAACAATCCACCGATGTAAAATTTTGCCATTTCTGACAATCCGGCATATTGATCGCCCGCAAAAAGCGGATTTCCGTCCTTCCAAAGCGATTGATGGACGTGCATCCCGGAACCGTTATCGCCGTAAAGCGGCTTCGGCATAAACGTCGCAGTCTTGCCGTGAGCAACTGCTGCGTTTTTCACGACGTATTTGAACAGCATCACGTTATCGGCGGTATGCAGCAAATTGGCGAACTTGAAATCTATTTCGCACTGGCCGGCGGTGGCGACTTCGTGATGGTGGCATTCCACATTGATGCCGACCTCGGCAAGTATCGAAGAAATTGTATTTCGCAGATCGACCAGCGTATCGACCGGAGCTACCGGCACATAGCCTTCCTTCGGACGAATGTGAAATCCGTTATTCGGCGACATTTGATCGCCCGTCCGTCCCGAATTCCAGTGGCCTTCCTCCGAATCCACCGAAAAACCGGCCGATTGCTGGTTATTGTGAAACGATACTGAATCGAATACAAAAAATTCGGCTTCCGGGCCGACGAACACCGTATCGGCAATTCCCGTAAAACGAAGATAACTCTCTGCTCTTACCGCGACAGAACGCGGATCGAGGCCGTACCCTTCTTTCGTGATCGGTTCGACGACGTTTGCGATCAAACAAATTGTCGTATCTTCAGTAAACGGATCGACCCAGAATCGCGACGGGTCTGGCACGAGCAGCATATCCGATTCATTGATCGCGGCCCATCCGCGAAGGCTCGATGCGTCAAAACCGAAACCGTCTTCGAACGAGTCCTCGGTCAAATGGTGGATCGGATAAGTAAGGTGATGCCAGGAACCGATAAGGTCCGTAAACCTGATTGACACAAATCGCGCCTCTTGATCGGCAGCAAAATTCAATACATTCTTCGCGTTCATCTATTCTCCTAATTTAAAATTAAAGTTTTTGCTCAATTGCTGGAAATTCGGATTTCAATTGATTAGAGTTTGCAACAGGTGTGCCGCGCACGACACAATCCTAAAAACGGCCTGATTTCATTGCATTTCCTACTATAAGTTGGTTTTTGTGAAATTACAAAGCAAGGGCAATTCCTACATTTATGTTACACTTATTCAAAGGACTAACATATTTGCAGGTTCCGGCCATTGTACCTAACCAAACAAAAAGCGACCGATTCCGCTAGGAGTCGTTCGCTTAGTTGCATTCCTAAAAAAAGGATTATGGTTTAAGAATTTCCGATTTTTCCTCCGAAGCAAACCCGACGGTTCGGCCTCGACCGTTCAAAAGCGTCACGCGGTTATAGCCTTTCGTTCGGCTAAAAGTATAGACATCTTTCAAAAACGAAGACCGCTGTTCTTCGCTCAGCGCATCCCAGGTCGGCTTCACTACACCGTAAAATGTCTCATCACTGCCGCGAGCTTCCGCAATATGTTGCTTAATTTCTGAGGTGCCCAGATCGATCTCCGCCGCAATGACTGCGCCGCCTTGAGCGTGCGAGGCGCTTTCCGCCCAAAAATACAACCCCACGCTCACGGCTAGTAATAAAACCGCACCTGACAATAGCCATTTGTTAACACCGAAAATTGCAAATCGAGAACGCAGATCGGCCTTTCGGTTGCCGCCTTGGGCATTTGGTTTATCCGGAAATACATCGTCGAACGATGAGCCGCCCGATTCGTATCCCTCATCGCTAGGTTTCGCGTTTAGCAGGTTGACCAGTAAAAGCGTTTTGCTAACTGAATCGGAAATGATTTCATCATATGCGTACCCGTATTTCTGTTCGACCGTCGCGATTTTCGTTTTCGCTCTTTCGCTGAATATCAGATCTACATATTTATTTCCGACCCGAACGTTGCACTCGACCGCGGCCGAGCATACTTCGGGCACATAAAATAATTCTGCAGCGGTATCCTTATAAGCCCGCAGACGCTTAAAGAAATCGACTTCCAGCAATTCATCAAAGGTTTCAGCCTGTTCGGCTTCGGTGATAAAAGCCTGATATTTAGAAACTGCGAGTTTGATCTCGTCGTTACTTTCCTCAGCCGAATATAGAAGTATGCTTGACCAGTTCGAGTAAAGTGTCTGTATATGGCCGGCCATTATTTCGCGGGTAAATATTAACCGCCGCGTTTCATCGTCAAAGCAACGCGAAAAGAGCCGCGTCATAACAACGTCGAATTTGTCTCGCACTCCTTCTGAAAATGGTGAATTCCTATAGAACCGGGCAAGAGCCATCAACGCCTGCGAGCTAAGGGCTGGCCGTGACCTTTCGCAAAAGCGCCGGATGTTGCCCGCCGTTATATGCGTGTCGCGCTCCGCGATCGCAAAATTCCAACCCTCGGCTTCCTGCAGCAGCAGATACTCCAATTCTGCGTGCTCCGGCGACTGAAAACTGGAAACTTGCAGAAATCGGTGAAGTGCCTTCTTCACTTCCAAATCGTCGAACGCCGCCGGTATGATTTTTAAGTGGTCGCGCTCGATAGTTGAAATCACATGCTCTACCATTTGCAGGCTCGCCACCTCATCCATCGCCCGCTTGCGGAAAAATTCGGTTTTACTGGCGGGTTTTTGAATGTCCGGGATGCCCGTCTCGTTTTCCTTATCGGTTAGTTTTACCGAATTCGGGTTGGACGGATCGCGTCGTTCTTCAAGCGCAGCTAATTCTTCGAGTACAGCTGCGGATTCTGAATCGTTGCCTTCGTTTCGACTACCCGAATCTGCCTGGGTGATTTCGAGTAAATCGTCGGCTTTTAGTTCGTCAATTAAATCATTAAAGACATTCATTTTATTGTAATCTTAATCGGCCGCGGGCGCTCAAAAACTAAATTGTCGATGCCGGGAATTGAATATCTATTCGGGCATCGGCCCCGGCAGAATCCGTTCGATTTCCCCGGATTGGGTCAGTTTGAACCTGTAAACCGTATCTTCGCCCGGAATGTCTCGAATCGCGGCTATATTATATTCCATTCGTAAATCCGCGTCCGATGGGGTGAGTCCGCCAAGCCCATTCATTTCGAAAATGTATTTTCCGCGAATCAGCTTGGGGTCAACGAGAGTTCCAAAACCGTTGCCCTGGAGTGCATTTAACTCGCTCAATCTCGCAAATCTGTTGTTCTGTGAGTAGAACGCCATCTGAGCGGAGTTTATGGTTCTCATGGTTGAGAACGTCGAGCCATTTTCCGCCGCAAGCCTTGCCTTCTGGAGTGCCGGAACCGCCATAGCAGCTATTATCCCGATTACGACCACTACTAGAAGCAATTCGATCAAGGAAAATCCCTTTTCGTTAGAATCTCTCATATTGTCTCCTGATTCACATTAAAGCGTCCTAATATGACATTTTGTGATACCATTTTTTGTTAGCAATTTTTTATGAGTTGCCGTAAACGAGTTAAAACTCAATATATATCAACCTTTCAGCATTTCGAAATCGCGAACTGTGGTTCCGCCTTCCCACATTTGCAAAGTTTGTGCCACAGCCCGCTTGAAAATGGTATCCTTTCGACTGCGTAAAAATTTTGTATTGTTACCGCCTTTGTTTTTTGTTACCTTTTCATTACACTTTAAGTTTTTATCATTGATTCGACGTTGTTTTTATTTCACATGTGGAGCCACGCAAATTGAGTTCAGTCACAGAGCAGACCGTTGAAACATACGGCATAGACAATTGGGGAGCCGGTTACTTCGGCGTAAACCGCAAGGGAAATTTAGTTGTTAAATCTCCAGAAAATGAAAACCTGACGGCGGATGTCAAAGAAATTATTGACGACCTTCGCAAACGCGGAATAAACACGCCGATCCTTCTGCGCTTTCCCCAGCTGCTTTCCGGTCAGATCAGAAAACTGCAAACCGCTTTTAAGAAAGCTATCAAAGAATTCGATTACGAAGGCGGGCATTTGTGTGTTTTCCCAATGAAGGTCAACCAAAATCGCGGCGTCATCGAAGAATATCTGCGGGAAGGAACTCGTTACAACTTCGGCCTTGAGGCGGGCTCGAAGGCCGAACTTTACGCGGCCTTGGCCCTCGATCAGGCGAAAGACAGCCTACTGGTACTTAATGGTTTTAAAGATCGGGACTTCGTAAAGTTGGCGTTCGCCGGTGCCGGAGCGGGGAAAAACGTCGTGATCGTCATCGAGAAGATGAGCGAATTAGAGCATACGTTGAGCCTGGTCGAAGAATTCACCGCGGAAAATTCGGAAGCATCGCTTCCAATGCTAGGCGTCCGCGTCAAGCTTTATTCCAAAGGTTCCGGCAAGTGGGAAAAATCCGGCGGTGAAGCGGCAAAGTTCGGTCTAACCACAACGGAAATTTTGGATGTAATCCGTCAACTGCAGGAGGCCGGTCGCATCGACATGCTGAAGCTTCTTCATTTTCACATCGGCTCACAGCTAACGGACATCAAACGCATCAAGAATGCGATGAAGGAAGCCGCCCGCACCTATTCGAAGATCCACAAAATGGGCATTCCCATCGAATTTCTCGATGTCGGCGGCGGCATGGCTGTCGATTACGACGGCTCGCGGACCTCATTCGAATCGTCGGCAAATTACAATGCCCAGGAATTTGCGAACGATGTAATTTATGTAATAAAAACCGTCTGCGATGACGAAACCGTTCCGCATCCGACTATAATTCAGGAATCCGGACGTTATCTTTCTGCGTATCACGCGATTTTGGTCACAAATATTCAGGACGAGATTGAAACTATCGTCGAGGATATAACGCCGCTTAAGCACGTCGGTTCAGATGATCCACAGATAGTCCGCGAGCTTTTCGACCTTCGCGAGACAATTAACGGGAAAAATTACAGAGAGTATTATCATGACGCCCTTGAAAACCGCGAAGAACTCTTTACGATGTTCAATCTCGGGCTTATATCCCTTGAAGATAAAGGTAAAGGCGAAGTATTGTTTTGGGACGTTTGCGAAAAGGCCGATCAATTTGCTCAGCTAAAAAAATATGTAGCAGAAGAATTCGACGAGCTTCGCCGCTTAATGTGCGCGAAATATCTCGCCAACTTCTCCGTTTTTCGCTCGATGCCGGACAATTGGGCACTGGAACAGCTTTTTCCGATCATCCCAATACATAAACTCAACAAAAAGCCGACAGAATATGCTACGCTATGTGATATAACCTGCGATTCCGACGGTATAGTTGATAAATTCGTGGATCTGCACGACGTTAAACCTGTGCTCGAACTTCACAAGCTGGTTAAGAATGAACCATATTATTTAGCGATGATGCTGGTCGGTGCGTACCAGGAAGTTATGGGAAACAACCATAATCTCTTCGGAGTTCCGCACGAGGCTCAAATTTTTATTGGTGAAGACGGGCATATTATTAAAAAGGTTATTTACGGGGCGACGCTGGCGGACACGCTCGCGACAGTGCGCTTCGACGCCGTGCAATTGCACGACCAGTTTCGCCGCGCCGTAATGAAGAGAATTAAAGACGGCCAGCTTTCCACGAAAGAAGGTTCGCAGCTGATCGAATTTTACGAGAATCAGGCGGAAAGTTATACATATCTGACACCTAACGGAAGTTGATTTTATGACTATTGATGATGAATGCTCGAAATGCGGAAGCACGATGCAGCCGGGGTTTGTGATAGACCGCGGGCACATGGAATATAGGTCTGTACAAATGTGGGTTGAAGGCGAAGCGGAAGAATCTTTCTGGTCCGGCTTAAAAACGTCCGGCAGGAACACCTACAGCGTAGAAGCATTCCGCTGCGGCTCCTGCAATCGACTGGAATTTTATACAAAGGAAAAAGTGAGTATTTAGTCATATTACAATTTATTAGACCTGGAGAAATTATGGTAGCTCAAAAGAAGACAAAGGCTTCGAAATTTTTAACCGTCCCGACGCGGCCGGTCCCGATCGATCGTGACCGCTCCGTCGCCGGACTTTTGGAAAAGATGGAAGGAGCAGGATTTGGCGCGAAGCAGTTGGCCGAAGCTCACCGCATTTGGCTGGACATGCTGGACGATAACTCCACGATCTACCTTTGCGGCTCGGGCAATTTGATCCCTTCCGGAATGCGTCGGCTTTTGGCTTATGTCATCAAAAACCGGTTCGTCGATGTGATAGTCATGTCCGGAACGGTACTTTTTCAGGATATTCACGAAACGCTCGGCCGTAATCATTATCAAGCACACGCGAGCATGGACGACGACGAGCTTGAAGCATCCGATGTCGTGCGTATCGGCGATACGCTCGCAAATAGTGAAGAATATCAGGAAGCCGACGAATGGATCGGCAGCGTTATCAATCAGCTCGATTTGAGCCGTGCCTATTCGACCCGCGAATTCCTGCACCTGATGGGCCGCGAGCTGGCCGAGATCGCACATGAAGACGGCATTATGACCGCCGGTTTCAAATCACGCATTCCGATCTTTTGCCCGGATCTGGTTGGTTCCGAGCTTTCGGTCGGTATCGCCCGTGCCCGTTTCGAGAAAAAGTCGCATTTCACCTTTGATACGACGCAGGACACGATGGAAATGATGCAGATAGCGACCAAGACGCGCAATTCAGGCATCATTACGCTCGGAAGCACATGCAGCCAGAATATGGTCAACATGGCCGAAATTTCATCGTACATCACCCGCACGACACCGCGCGGCCATAAATATGCGATATCGATCACCACAGATTCCGTCCCGCTTGAAACCCGCACGCCTTCTTTCGGCGGTAATCACACAGGCGTCTTCGGCAAATTGCTTCGCGGAGCAACGACAGCTTATGTGCCCAGCGATCCTTCGATTGCATTGCCGATGATAATCACTGCCCTCTCGCAAACGGCTGCAAAATTCATGAAGGGCCGGAAACGCCCCAATTTCACTTTTTCCGGAAAGGAATTGACGGTCGATGTACCTTAGAACAACGTCAGATTCCAGATTTCATATTCCAAATTGATCTGTTTTAATTTTTGAATTTGAAATCTGGAATTTGAAATCTGAAATCTGGATTTCATGAGCCAATCTTCACAATTACCAATGAATTTCGGCGGAATCGACGAGGAAGAATTTTCGGCGTACGATTCCGCCCGTATTTTAATCCTACCCGTTTCCTATGAAGGAACCGTTTCCTACGGAACGGGAACCGGAGCCGGAGCACTGGCGATCGTAAACGCTTCGCGCAATATGGAGTTGTACGAGGACGAAACCGATTCCGAAGTGTATAAAATCGGCATTCACACATTGCCCGAATTCACACCGCGGCCCGAACCGGAAGCGATGATGAAGGAACTCTACGATTACACTAAGAATCTGCTTAAAGCGGAGAAGTTCATCTGTATGCTCGGCGGCGAACATTCTGTTTCTGCTCCGATCATTAAAGCACATTCCGAACAATTTCATGATCTGAGTGTTCTGCAGATCGATGCTCACGCCGACCTTCGCGATGCATATGACGGCACGCCGCATTCGCATGCTTCGATCATGGCCCGCGTCGTCAAAGACCTTGGAATTCCGTCGGTCCAGGTGGGCATCCGTTCGATCTCCGCCGAAGAAGCGAGACTAATCGATTCGGGCATTCCGACAAAAATATTTTGGGCAAAAGACATTGTCGGCCGCACCGACTGGATCGACGAAGCCGTCGATTCTCTGACGGAGAACGTTTATCTGACCATAGACATCGACGGCCTCGACCCAAGTATCGTTCCCACTACCGGAACACCTGAACCGGGCGGCCTCGGTTGGTACGAAACACTTGCTCTGATCAGAAGACTCGCTGAAAAAAAACGAATAGTCGGAATGGATTTAGTCGAATATTCGTATTTCGAAAACTACGAATCACCCGCATTCCTCTGTGCAAAGCTCGTCTATAAATCGCTCGCTTATATTTTTGACGGCGAAACCCCAAAAGTAGTCGGGAGATAAAATAGCGGCCGCGACTGAGTTCTTGTCAGAACGGGAGCGGTAGAGACCGTGGCTCTTGCTCTGACCAAGTAACAACCCCAGGTCGCTACCGCTCCCGGTTCTGACAAGAGCCGCCCAATCTTTCCTGAACTTACTATCTTTCCCTTTCGTAATTCTATTGTTATTCTTAAAATATTAATTTGTTTGGAGAGCAAGATTTCGATGTTAAATAGAAAAAGCCTTATTATCTTTATAATTCTCGGAGCCTCGATACTTTCCGGATGCCGCGCGGGACTTTTTAGCACTGAAAACGGCCCGGTTGAGCCAATTGCTCCGGCCGCTCCACCGGCGCCGCTCGTAGTCGATGGTGTTCGTACTTCTTATGCCGACGTGGTTGAGAAAACAGCTTCAGCAGTTGTAAGCATTGAAGCCGAAGGCAGATCGCGCACTGAATCACCTGTCCAGGACATGCCCCAAACGCCTTTCAACGATATGCTTCCCGCACCGCGTGGAAATCAGCGGCCGCGCATTCAGCGTGGCGTAGGTTCGGGTGTGATCGTAAGCGCCGACGGTACTATTCTGACAAACGCACACGTCATCGATGGGGCTGATAAGATAAAGGTGTTGACCGTTGAAGGAAAATCTTTTGAGGCAAAGCTTGTCGGCTCTGACAAACCGAGCGATCTGGCCGTTCTTAAGATCGAAGCTCAAAACATGCCGTTTTTGACGCTCGGAAATTCGGATACGATTCGCGTCGGCGATATTGTGCTCGCTATCGGCAATCCGTTGGGAATAGGACAGAGCGTTACCGCCGGCATTATTTCGGCAAAGGGCCGCCGCACAGGCTTAAGCGATGGACAGAGCTTTGAAGATTTCCTGCAAACAGATGCCCCGATTAACCGCGGCAACTCCGGCGGTGCTCTTGTTAATTTGAATGGCGAACTTATCGGCATCAATTCGCAAATCCTTTCGTCACCGGGAGCAGGCGGCGGCAACATCGGCATCGGATTTTCGATCCCTTCGAACATGGCTAAATCCGTTTTGGAACAGCTTTTGAAGGACGGCCGCGTCCGACGCGGAATGCTCGGCGTCAACATTCAGGATATTACCGATGACACCGCTGCGGCCCTCGAATTGAAAGACAATGCCGGCGTCCTAGTGAGTAATGTCCGGGCCGGAAGCGCCGCCGAAAAAGCCGGTGTCAAACGCGGCGATATTATCACCGCCATTAACGGCGAAAAGATCGATGACAGCAATGTTCTTCGCAATAAGGTCGCCGGAACACTACCTGGAACGGAGATCAAACTAACCGTATCGCGAGGCGGCAGCCCGCAGGAATTTACCGCGACGCTGGAAGAATTCGACTTGGAAAACGCCGCTAATCCGGCAAATCCTAACGGCGAAAAAAATAACGAGCCTAACAAGGAAGCTGAAAGCGGGAAACTGGGCTTGACGCTGCAGCCTGTAACTCCGCAGATCGCCAAGGAACTAGGATTAGCCTCCGGTTCCGAGGGCTTGGTGGTCGGCGAGGTAGATATAAACGGTGTCGCCGGCGAGGCAGGAATTGCCCGCGGCGACGTTATACTGGAGATAAACCGTCAGCCCGTGAATTCGGTCGATGCCGTTCAATCCGCTCTGAATAATTCCGGTGACAGACCGGTTCTACTGCTTATATCACGTCGCGGACAAACGATCTATCTAACCGTACGTCCAAAATAACGTAAAAAAGGCTGCGAAGTTGCTCGTTCTGAATATGGCCAGATACAAAAATGCTCGCGATTTCAATGAAAATCGCGAGCTTCCTTCTTAATGGTCGGGACGGTGAGATTCAAACTCGCGGCCTCTCGCACCCCAAGCGAACTCGTTTGCTTTTCACACATTGTCAAAATCAATCAAACCGTCTTAACGCAGCACTTTACACTCTCTGACAGGTTTCCCAAGATCCGGCTTCATTTAGGAAAGTGCAACCAACCTGCAACCAACTCTTCTACCGACTTGCCGCATAAAACTGACAACAAAGCAACCAATCTATTGCCGACGTTATAATTCAGTAACACCTTTCCTTAAATGCCAGCCGCTTAACAGACAGAGAGTCTTCGCCTGATGGAGCAGGTGTCCGTCCCAGCCAAATAGAGAAACGGCATCCAACCCCTCCTCCCGGATTTTCGGGCCTGCTTCGTACCGGTTCTATCCGTTGATTGTCGGCTGCGTCTCATAAATACTTCGTTTTCCTGTTAATTTGCGATAAATCTCTAAATCCATTCAAACCGAAAGGTTGCTTAAAATCACATGACAAACCGCGGACTTTTTAACGCTTCGCTCTAAAAAGTTCGCATTTGTGGCCTCGCCAAAAATCCCAATCCTTAAACCTCAAAAATAATGAAGCAATTTTAGGTAATCTAGCGTAACAACGAAAATTCAGACCGTTGGCGTATAAATTGCACCTGGCAGATTCGGATTCATAATAGCAGAATTACCAAGGACAAATTTATGAGATTTTCAAGTGGTTTTCAAAACATTTCAACGAAGCTTACTTCACTCGGTATGGTGTTTATATTTTTCTGCTCGGCGATCCAGGTTGCCTCGGCACAAGATCTCAGGAACAAGGAGCCGCAAGAGTCTTTAGTTCCCGAAGCTGAGAAACTACTTTCCGATCTCGGATATTGGATAACGAAAGTGGACGGCAAGAAAGATGCTTCGACGTTTCACGCAATTGTTGCCTTCCAAAAAGTCGAAGGACGTTGGCGAACCGGGGTCTTAACGAAAACTGAACTGGACGCAATGCGTCTCGCTTCACGTCCAGCGGCAAAATACGCTGGATCAGCGCACCTCGAAGTTGACAAGGCAAGGCAGGTGATTTTTCTGGTTGATGAAAATGGCATTGTCACGCATATTCTTCCCGTTTCGACTGGGACAGGTAAAAAGTATCTTGATAAAGGAAAACAGCAGACCGCAAATACCCCGAATGGAGAGTACAAAATTACCCGGCAGATCGCGGGCGTTCGGCACGCGCCGCTAGGTGATCTTCACTACCCGAGTTATTTTTTGCGCGGCTGGGCCATTCACGGCAGCACGTCGATTCCGTTTCTTCCGGCAAGTCATGGCTGCGTGCGGATTCCGAACTTCGCGGCTAAGGATTTTAGCCGATTGGTTTGGGTTGATATGAACGTCTTCATTTTCGATTAACCATGCGAAGTAAAAAGCGAGAAGACGAACGAGCGGCTTGAAGATCGTTTCAGGCCGCATCTTTCAGTACCGTCCTGTTAACCTTTGTCGTTAATAGTCAAACCGCCGAGCGGTCTGGCTCGGCGAGTGGTTTATCATTTTTGCGCTTCCCGGAATTTTGTTTTTAATTTCCGGGCATCCGTCATTTCTTCCGCCGAAAAAAGCGGGCAGTTGCTTAGCCGGACGACCTGCGAAAGTACATATAGCCTTAGCGGTTTTTCATACCAGTTTCGACTTAGTCCGTGAAGGCATGCAAAAAATTGCGCTAGGTAAATTATAGGACTCATCTATCAGAACACTGCGAATGAGTTCGCACTATTAAAATCCGAATCTGCGGAAATATTCACGCACATTTATCAGAAGGTTAGCAAATACGGGCATTTCGCCGGTATGTTCCTTGCAAAATGTATTACAGCAATTCGTGGAAATTGCGAACTGACTTTACTATCTTGGAGGCACGAAAATGTTGGTAAAACTTTACATATTAGTTTGGATCGTAGGCTTATTAGCTGCCGCGGCTTTTTATTTAACCGGATATTTAGGTTCCGTGACACAAATCGTTTTTGGATTCTTGACGTTTACCGCAGTCTTTATGGGAATGATTGCGGTGCTTCCATTCTGGACAACGCATCACGCACCGACAAAAATGTAAGCCTGCATACTGCATCAACCCGCGTAAAGAACGGTTGAGGATTTTAACGATTTGCTGTTTGCGCGGGAGATTATGGAAGAAAACACGAAACGTGAAGCGTTTTGCTAATCAACGTCAAAATTTTCTAAAGATCAGAACGAAGTTTGTTTTACGTCTTATGCAAAACATCGGCGAGCGTTATCAAAAGTTTCTCGGCCGTATATGGTTTTGCCAGAGATGCGTTGACGCCAAGGGCCTGCACATCAGCCGATTTTTCGCTAAGGGTTAGACCGCTCGCTGCAATGATTTTTACGCTAGGGTTTAACCTCCGCAGAGCGCGAATCGTCGCCGAGCCGTCCATATAAGGCATCATCATATCGGTAATCACCAGCGATATTCGGTCGCGCTGTTCGGCATAAGCGGCGAGCGCGTCGGTGCCGTCTACTGCAGTCAAAACACGGTAGCCAAATTTTTCGAGTGTGGCGCGCGTTATTTCCCGAATGTTTTCCTCGTCGTCAACAACTAAAATTAGTTCGCCATCGCCCGTCGGATATGGTGAAGAAATTATTTTTTCATCATGGGTTTCCACACTCGACGACGCGGGCAGATAAATCGAAAACTTCGTTCCATTGCCGATTTCACTGTAAACATTAAAAAATCCACCGTGACTTTTGATAATGGTAAGTGCGGTCGAGAGTCCCAGGCCGGTTCCCTCACCGATCTCCTTAGTAGTGAAAAACGGATCGAAAATACGCTTTGAGATTTCCGGCGGCATTCCCGTTCCCGTGTCCGCAACCGTCACAACGATGTAATTGCCGGCTTCGGCGTCCAAATTCATCAGTGCGTAATTTTCATCCAGACGAGTATTTTTGGCGGTAATTGTCAATGTCCCGCCGGTCGGCATCGCATCTCGTGCGTTGACGCACAAATTCATCAAAACCTGATGCATTTGCGTCGGATCGGCGGAAATCAATGCAAGTTCCGGTTCGACATCGAAACTGACAGCGATGGATTTTGACAAGGTTTCCTGTAAAACTTCTACCAAATCCTTCACGATGTGTGTCAACTGGACAGAAACGCGCTCGCCTTCGACGCCTCGGGCAAAGCTCAAAACCTGCCGAATCAAATCAGCTCCACGCTTCGTATTTTCCCTGACCATCGAAAGCCAGCGTACGGAATCATCGTCGGTAGTTTTTATCGCCAGCAGATCGGTCGCCATCAAAATCGGCGACAGGACGTTATTCAGATCGTGCGCGATTCCGCCGGCGAGTGTTCCGATGGATTCCATTCGCTGCGCCCGCAAAAGCTGTTCTTCGATTTTTTTCTGTTCAGTGATGTCGGTGTTGATGATGAGAAAATAATCCGGCTGGTCCAGCTCGTTTCTCACCAAATTCCACCTACTCACAACAACTGCGGTTTTATCGTTTCGCGTCGTTTGACTGGTTTCTAGTTTGAATTCGTCCCTTTTGGCAAGAGCCTTTTGCGCGGCGCGAAGTGGCTTGTCGTCTCCGCCGTGAAGTACATCGAAAACCCCTTTTCCCAAAACATCCACGGCTGGCCAGCCGTAAAGCAGTTCCGCTCCTTTATTCCAGTACAAAATATTATAAGTAAGATCGCAAACTATAATCGCGTCCTTGGTCTTGTCGAGCAGTGATGCCTGCTGCCGGATACGCTCCTCATCCAGATTGCGCCGCGTTACGTCCAGAACGGCGACGAACAAAGACGGTCGGGTTTCAAAAACGATTCGGTGATAAGAAATTTCAACATCAATCGTTTCCCCCGATTTTTTTTGGTGTTTGCCGGGTAGCATCATTACCGCATCCGAACCTTCCACTTTTTTCATTGCTGAGAAGAATTCGGAAGAGTCAGCGGGCGAGCCGACATCTTCGGCGTTCATTTGCAAAAATTCCTGGCGGCTGTACCCGTATAGTTTGACCGCCGCCGCATTAACCGCTAAAAATCGATAATCTTCAGCATCCATTACCCAAGCCGGAAATGGATTACTCTCAAACAGCAGACGGTAGCGTTCTTCGCTTTCGGCGAGAAATACTTCAGCGAGTTTGCGCTCCGTAATTTCAGTGCGAAGAGCTATGTATTGATAAATTTTTCCGCCTTCATCCAGAATCGGCACGATCGTCGTGTCAACCCAGTAAAGCGAATTGTCTTTCGCCCGATTGCGAATCTCACCGCGCCACGTCTTGCCGCTTGTGATCGTCGTCCAAAGATCATTGATAAATTCTTTCGAGTGATAGGCGGAATTGATGATGCGGTGGTCTTGTCCGATTAGTTCGGCGCGGGAATACTGCGAGATTTCGCAGAATTTATCGTTAACGAATGTTATCCGTCCTCGCTCGTCGGTGATGCCGATAATTGCCGATTTATCGAGCGCAAACTTCAATTCGGAAAGCTCTTTTAACAGACTTCCGTATTCCGATACATCGCGACCAATTCCATTTTTACCGTTTTTGACAATTTTGCTCATAAGCAATTACACAGAATTGAAGAAGTTTAGCCGCGGATTTTCGCGGATGACGCAGATAAGAAAAAAGCAAACTTAATTTTCCTGCGGTTTTAACTCTTCTTTGGTTTTAATCCGCGTCATCCGCGAAAATCCGCGGCTAAACTTCCGGATCACGCTTACCGGATTTGTTTAAACGGTAGCGAAGCTGGTCGCGGGATATATGAAGGAGCCGAGCACCCTTCGTCAAATTTCCGCCGGTCCGCTCAAAGGCTTGACGTGCAAGCAAAAGCCCGACTTCATCGAGCGCTATTCCCTCCGGCGGAAGCGTGAAATTGCTATTTGCGGCCTTTTGCAGTTTCCCGCCCGTCAAATCCGAAGGCAAAAACTCGGTCGTAATAAATTCGCCGTCTTCTAAAATCGAAGCTCGTTCGATGACATTTCGTACCTCGCGTACGTTTCCAGCCCACTCATGATTTTTGAAGATTCCGACGACTTCCTTCGAAAGCCCGCGCAGCCGTTTCGCTCCGCTCCGTTTTCCGCTTGTCTTTTCAATATAGTGATCGGCAAGCAGTAATACGTCGTCACCTCTTTCCCTGAGCGGCGGAATGTCGATTTGAATCACCGCAAGCCTGTAATACAGATCCAGTCGGAATTTTTGTTCCTCGCTTTCCCGCTTTAAATCGCGGTTCGAGGCGGCGATCACGCGCACGTCGAGCGGCAGGTCTTTCAGGCCGCCGACGCGCCGAAATGTGTTTTCTTCCAAAACGCGAAGGAGTTTCGCTTGCAGACTGAGCTCAATTTCGCCGATTTCATCAAGAAAAATCGTGCCGCCCTGTGCTTGTTCGAACAAACCTTCCTTGCGCTGCTTGGCATCGGTAAAGGCTCCTTTTTCATAACCGAAAAGCTCGCTTTCGATTAGCGTCGCCGGAAGAGCGGCGCAGTTTATCGCCAGGTATGGTGCGTCCGCCCGATCTGAAGCGTTGTGTATCGCTCGTGCGAATAAATCTTTGCCAGTTCCCGTCTCGCCCTGCAAAAGCACCGAAGAGTCGGAAGCGGAAACCTTTAGCGCAAGGCGTTTGGCCCGAAGCATTGCGGGCGATTCGCCGATGATCTTTGAAAAATTAAACTCATTCAGACGCTCGAGCCTCGCCGTTTTGACCTCGCGCCTTAGTTGTTTGGTTTCCAAGCCGTTTTGCAAAGTCACGCGCAATTCTTCGAGACTGATAGGTTTATTGATAAAATCGTGTGCTCCGCCTCGGAGCGCGGCAATCGTATTCGGGACGCTGACGTTGCCGGTGATCATGATGACGATCGTTTCGGGTGCCTGCCGTTTTATCGCCTTCAAGACGTCCAGCCCCGAACCGTCCGGCAAATCGATGTCGAGCAGCACAATGCTCGGCATTTCTTCGGAAAAGACGCGTTTTGCCTGCTCTACGCTTGCCGCCTCGAACGGCTCGTAGTTCCACGAACGCACAGCTTCGCTAAGCGTCATCCTCACGAAACGCTCGTCATCAACGATTAAAACTCTACTTCGCATCGTCAGCATCATAAATTTAGTCCTCGATTATCATGTCTTAAGCGTAAAACGATTGGAATATGATTATGGACGAAAATATTTATTTTCAATAGTCCGCACACGAAAAAGTGTGAAAAATTTCGCACTCTATACTGAAAGTCTCACGCGTATTTAGGTTGTGCTGACATTTCGTTTTCAGGCGGCTTAAAGCCGTCTTTCCGCAGTTTCACGCGGTCGTAGCCACGCTCTTTAGGGCGTGGTTCGAACCGGCGACCGAAGGTAAGGGCGTTTCAACGTCCTTCATTTTCGGCTTAAGCCATCGGACAGGTAAGCCCGCTAAAACGGGCTCGCGAAACGTCCGGTGACGCGGTCTACGCCGTGAACGACGTGGCTATCTGCCGCTTCACGGGAAACCTCGTGAATGAGACTTAAATCAAATATCAATACAACCTATACTTTCAGTTAAAATTTTTTATCAAGACTTGGCACAGGCATTGCAAATTGCCATATGAAATGGGAAATTATGAAAATCTTCTGGGAGAAAGTTAATGAAAATATTAATTGCTTATGACGGTTCAAATTGCGCGGAAGCGGCTCTCGACGATCTTGTTAGAGCCGGATTACCGCAAGCGGGCGAGTTTGCGGTGTTGTCAGTCGCCGAAGTTTGGCTTGCACCCGAAAACCTCAGGCTGCAGTGGGAAGCGGAAAATCCCGACTCTGATTACCTGCGGGAAATAAATCGGAAACACGATAAGAAAAGCAAAGCAACGATTGCCGAATTTGAAACCTTGGCGAATCATGCCGCGAGCCGTCTGCGACAAATGTTTCCCGGCTGGACGGTAACGGCGGAAGCTGCTTCCGGCTCGCCCGCATGGGAAGTTTTGACCAAGGCCGATGATTACAAACCGGATCTTATAGTCGCTGGTTCGCAAGGACGGACGGCAGTCGGACGTCTTTTTCTCGGCAGCATTTCGCAGAAGATTTTGACCGAAGCACATTGTTCGGTCCGGGTGGCCCGCGGGCGAATTGAAGTTGACGCGGCACCCGTCCGCATCGTTATTGGCCTGGACGGCTCAACGGGAGCGCAAGCGGCGGTCGACGCGGTCGTTTCCAGAGACTGGCCGGAAGAAAGTGAAATTCGCCTGATCGCGGTTAGCGACCCGATTACGCCGTCGTTGATCGGGCGTTTCGTGCCGCCGATCGCCGATTTAGTTGAAGAAGTCAATGAGGACGAGCGAGAGTGGCTGCATAAACTAGCGGAACCGGCGTTGCAAAGCTTAAGGAATGCCGGATTAATCGCGACTCTTTCGATCGAAGTGGGGAATCCAAAACAAGTTTTAGTAGAAGAAGCCGCAAATTGGCACGCCGATTCGATTTTCGTCGGTGCAAACCGTTTTGGAAGCCGCATCGAGAGTTTTCTGCTTGGCAGCGTTTCGGCGGCGGTGGCCGCTCGGGCGCACTGCACGGTCGAAGTCGTTAGAAAGAAGCCGGCATAACCGGCTTCCATATTTTCCGCAAACGAATAAAAAATGACGGATGACACTGCACCTCGAAATTCCAACCGGCTCGAACATGAACACTCGCCCGAAGCCGTTCGCCGCCGGCTGGAGCAAGGAGCAAAGCACAATTACCTGCGCGATTTCGTTTACGGCGGAATTGACGGAGCTGTAACGACATTCGCCGTCGTCGCCGGAACGATGGGCGCGAGTCTTTCCGCCCGCGTGGTCTTGATTTTAGGCGCAGCAAACCTGATTGCCGACGGGTTTTCGATGGCGGCATCGAATTTCCTGGGAACACGCGCCGAGCTTGATAATTATCGGCGTTTGGAACGCATCGAAGAACGGCATATTGAGATCGCTCCGGAAGGCGAACGCGAGGAAGTGCGGCAGATTTACGCCGGGAAAGGCTTTTCGGGCTCGGAACTGGAGCACGTCGTCCGACTCATTACGTCCGACCGTCGGCGCTGGATTGCGACGATGATGGCTGAAGAATACGGTTTGCCGACCGGGATTCGTTCGGCCTGGATTGCCGGAGCAGCAACCTTCGCGGCATTCTTCGTCTGTGGATTAATTCCGCTGTTGCCGTTCATTCTCGGAGCGTCCGAATCATTTTTGTTCTCGGCCGCTTTAACGGGCGCGATTTTCTTCCTCATCGGCTCGGTTAAAAGCCGCTGGTCGACCGCTTCGTGGCTGAGCTCGGGTTTGACCACCTTTCTGATCGGCGGTGCCGCTGCCGCGCTCGCATATCTGGCTGGCGTAATTTTAAAAAGCGTCGTGCCGTAGAAATGTAATGTTTATAAACGTTTTGTATTCTGAATCAATATCCAACTGTATAAAGACTCTTAGGAAAAATGCGATATCGTTTCTATTGGTAGTGCATCAGTTTAAATTTTCAGAGAACATTCCGGTCTGATTTGTTTCGTGTCCGTTTCGTGGTAACCGTTCCGGTTTTAAGAGGTAACGACGAAACGGACACGAACAAAAACATCCACCCCAACTTCCAGTAATCCTGTTCTTTTAATTCTCAAACTGAACCGTTACTCTAAATCCAATGGCTAAATGGGTGATGGAAATAATTTACTCGACCGGATACGCGGGCATCTTGATGCTGATGTTTGCGGAGAATGTCTTTCCGCCGATTCCCTCCGAGGTAATTATGCCGCTTGCCGGATATATGATAGCCGACGGGAAATTTACTTTTGTCGGAGTCATTCTCGCGGGAACAGTCGGTTCGGTACTCGGCTCGCTTCCGCTTTATTATGCAGGCCGCAGTTTTGGCGAAGAGCGTTTGAAGGCATTGGCCGACCGCCATGGCCGCTGGCTAACAGTTTCAGCCCTCGACATTGAACGGACGAAAAAATGGTTTGATAAATACGGCGCTTGGGCATTGTTGGTGGGCCGCCTGATCCCGGGAATTCGTTCCTTAATATCGATTCCAGCGGGTTTGGACCGGATGAATGCCGCACTCTTCTTGACTTACACCACGATTGGAATGGCGTTTTGGACAACGATACTCGCTTCACTGGGTTATTTGCTGCGTGCGAATTTTGGAAAGGTCGAAGAATATCTAAATCCTATCTCAATTGCGGTTATCGGAGGATTAATTATCCTTTACATTTATCGAGTCTTCACGCATAAAAAAACGCGTTTCTGATATTTAGATTTACAGTGTTTCCAAAATATGACGACAGATTCGACGCAATCATTCCTCTCGTTGGCTTCAAGATGGGGATTTATCGGGGATAGCGCGGTGTCCGGTAATTTTGTCAATCAGTATGCGGAAATAAATTGGTTTATCATCTATCTTCGGGCCGCGGTGCGCTCCGACCACATATGCCGGCTGCCACCACATCGGGTGACGCGAAAGCAGTTCATGGGCAGTGTTTCGCAAGGCTTCAAATTCCGGCGTGTCCGGCAACTCTTCGTAACGACCAAACACAACCAGGCTGGTCCATTCAAACTGATTTTTGATGTCGTCCACTTCGACGCAAACCAGCGGATTCGTCCGCATCCATTCGATTTTTTGTCCAAGCGTCGAAAAGGCGTAAAGGTGCATGCTCCCGTCAAAAGCGAAATGAAACGGCACGATGTACGGCTGATTTTCACGCGAGCAAGCGAGCCTGCCAACCCGTTTTTCAGTTAGAAGCTCTAAGCAGTCTTCAGTTGTTAGTTCTTTAATAAACAGAAAAAAGCCTCTCCGGTATTCAGTGATCCATTAACCTTTACGATTCCGTTATTTCAACTTAATTAAATCGGCCGTGACGTACATGATTTTATACCTTTAATCTCAATACATCCACAAAACATATAAGAAAGGATTACATTCAGGCGAATCTTATTCGGTTGTGCCAAAGCAAAACTGCTGTTCCGATAATTCCCGCCAAAGGAAGGGCGATGTCCTCCCAAATGCCAAGTGATAATGCCGCTGCGATGCCGATGAGCGACCACAAAAACGGGATCGGCAAAATATACCAAGGCACTTTTTTATCCGTCCACATCAGCAACCCGAATGTAAAAATCGTTGTCGGGCAAGGCAAACCGAACGTCGGTGATTGCGGATAGACATGTCCGAAAACAATTCCGAGTAAGGGATAAACGACCAGAGCGTAAAGTATCAATAAAATTCCAAGTACGCCGCTCGTATCGAAACGAAAACGAAAAGACAGTTCATCCTTCAAAACGCCCGTATAAAATAAGATTACCGCTTCAAATATAAAAAACGCTCCGAAGAGAACAGCCACCGGGTTGATGCTTGAAAAAAATGACAGATGATACGCTGCGCCCATCCACAACCATAAAAAAGCGAGGATTGTCGAAATGAATTTACTCGAACTCTTACTCGCTTTGACTGCAAGAAAAATTGCGAGCAAAGCCGCCGACACGAGAATTACCTGCATCGGAAAAACGGCACGGTTATATGCCGCAAAAACTTCGAGAAACTGTCCAATCGTAAAAGGCATCGAAATTATGTTTCGTAAACCTGCGATTTTCTACCGCGCAGCTTCGCCGCCAGCCATGGTGCAAAGACCATAAATAAAAGTCCGAATCCCATCAATCCGCCGCGTGAAACATCGTAATCCTCAAGCATTCGTTCCCACGAATAATTCATTACAAGAATTCCCAGCCCGAATTCAAACAGCGTCATCAAAATCGCCCACATCACGCCGACGGCGAACAGCGATTTAACATTCGGCGCGGAAATCCATCGAATAAAAAAATATGTGATCAGAAAAATCAGCAGTATTGCAACGAAAAACGCGATGCGCCGTGCTGCAAAATCTCCGATCAGCGGCGCCAGAAAAAGCTGCCGCAATGTTCCGTGAACGCTCTCGGCAAAAATTATCACCAGTAAAACTGCTAATGCTCTGAAAATATACATAAAACCAACCTTCACTATGGATTACGTTTTACTTTCCCTTTCCACCAATTAAGAATCTAAAATTGCAAAAATCTCCTCCTTCAGCTAAAGTCTTCGTCCTTAAGAAAATGACTTTTGGTGCTAAGCCGCCATAAGTTGTTATATCTGTATCACAAGTTGCTTTGCATATTTCGGGACAACCGTATTCTGTAAAGGTTTCTAAATACAAACAGCTGTGTATGTTCATAGCTAATTCTTTCTTATTATCTTCTTTCCATTCCGTTTGCCAGCCTGTTTTCGGAAAAGAATTAGCCATAGTTCTTTTAATAATCCATTTTGTTATAAAAAAGAAATAGGGCAGTATTTTGAATATTCCTATTGTTTTACTTGACTTTTTTGCGGTTTTTTGTAGCTCTTCATTAAGGAATAGATACGCTCTTTCTTTTTCTATGCCATTTTTTTGCATTGCTCTATAAAATGCAATCTCAGGAAGAATGAAATAACACATGTGTTTTTTAATTACTTTACTATTTCTGAAATCGGCATTTTTAAGTAATTCTGAAAATATAAAAGAAGTATCAGCGTATATTTTCATACCCTTTTCATTGCCAAATTCAACAATGCAATCCTTTTTTATAAAGGATAAAATACTCTTATTTAAGCTATTCATATTTGTTTAGTGTTTACTACTTTCTATTTATCTTGATGTGGGCAACTTCTTGTTCCGAGAAAGCAGTAAAGAAATTTGCAATTAAACCTGCTATGAACAAGCCTGTATCTTCCAGTATTCCAAATTGCAATGGCACTTATCAGGTAGAAAATAACCTGCATTGGAAAAACCGCTTGGAAATAGTGCGTAAAACTTCTAAAAATTGTTCAACTGCAAATATTGGCTCCATCTTTTTCTTTTAGTGATATTTTTATTGTCATTATTATTTAATTCTGTAATCCTGTATTTAAAATCTTATTTAATTTGCCGCCGCCAATTATACAAGCGACAAAAAAAACAGCGGCGGGAAATAAAAACCAGAACAACAATGTTTCGATATAGTTAAATGTCATCCAGTCTCCCAG
>JANMSP010000067.1:0-5541 GCA_031389475.1 Pyrinomonadaceae bacterium | reverse complement strand
GCCAAATACGCGATCCACAAATCCTCAGGACTCGTCACAAACAAAAACATCAACGCCAGCCCTACACGCATCAGGTCGGTAACGATCATCACCTGCCGCCGCGAGAATCTATCGACGAACGTTCCCGCAATCGGCGAAGCGAACGCAAACGGCAGCAGCCGGCAGACAAAAAATATCCCGGCGGCGGTCGGCGAAGCCCCGCTAACCATCCGCACCAATCCCAAACCGGCGATAAAGTTGAACCAGTTGCCAAGCTCCGAGATGACCTGCCCGTAAAGCAGATTACGAAAGTTGCGGTTGCCGGTGATGAGTTGTTTGTAGGTCAGCGATTCCCTGAACGTTCAAGGATAGACGCTGCGCGCGGAAAATGCGAATGGATTGCTGACGCTGAAAGCGTCAAATATAATAGCCCAGGGTGAAACCCTGGGTAAATGCGTAATCATGTCCGCTCCCTGAAGGGGAGCAACGCAGCATTGCCGGTAACAAGCGCGTCACAAGATGCGTCCGGAAGATGACTTTACGAATTGTTTTCATACCAACAGGCTTTGTCCGGTTGCGAATCGTGTCCGGCAAACCGCCAATCTACTTCAGCAACTTGCTTCCGCCATCCGGCGAGCCGCGAAAGCCGTCGAGCGAATCGCGGATGCCTTCCCGCGAGTTGCGTATGACTATCCGCGACTTACTTCCGCCCTTTGGCGAGCTACTTCCGCCGTCCGGCGAGTTACTTCTGCCTTCCGGCGAGTTATAACTTGCAACGCGCTAGCTGCATCTGGTGCTCGGGCCGTCGCGATGAAAGTTAAAAAGTTAGTTTTATACCGGTCTGCAAAAGCCTGGACTGGGAGGGTAAAAGGCCGCGGCTTCGGTCAACGGCAAAGGTGCGGTCGAAAATGTTCTTTGCCGTCACGAAAAAGGTCGTCCGCCATTTTTCGACTTTATAATTTGCTGTCGCGTTCCAATAGGTCTGAGCGGGAAGTGCGCCGAGCTGGCCGTTTGCCGAAGGATCGACGGCATTCAGATCGTCGCCGAATTGGCGCCCTATAAAGACGTTTTCGATGAAAGCGTCAATACCGGCCGGGTGCGAATAGCCGAGGCTGGTCGTCAGCAAAGTTCGCGGCGTGTAGGGCAGGCGGTTTTCCGTTATCGAACAAACATTGGCCGATAAGCGGCGGCCGGCAGGACAATAAACATTCAATATAGATGCAGACGTGACCGAGCTGTTCCGCTCTCCGCGAAATTCGGCCGTCGGTAAAAAAGTATAAGCTGTCCTCAGATAAAAATTGTGCCGGCTGCCGAAGATCGTTCCGGAATCGACCTGGCCGGTGAATTCCAGGCCCTGCTGCAAAGTTTTCCCGCCGTTTGTAAAAGCCGTTCCGCTGGCGATGGAGGCCGCAACGATTTGATTTTCATAATTATTGCGGAATATCGCGCCGGATAACTCTACACCCCGAAACGGACGGCTTCGCACACCGGCTTCGTAATTCCAGCTAAGCTCCGAATCAAGCTCGACCACCGCACCCGCGATAGTCACCACATCCTCCACTCGCGGCGGTGAAAACCCGCGATGTATCCCGGCGAAAACGGTAGTATTTTTCAGTCCCGAATAAGCCACTCCGAAACCGGGAACGACTTGTTCCACCGTCGTTCGTCCGGTCGCCGGCGTTCCGTTTACGGGCAAGAAATTCGAACGCTCGTACTCGATCTTTTCAAGCCTGACGCCAGGCGTGAAAGCAAAGTCATTCCAGATGATCCGGTGCTGGACAAAGCCCGAATAAGCCAACGCTTTTCGTTCATTGCGTTCATTAAAAACGCCGTCTCGGGAATCAGGCAAATCACCATACTTGCCGATGCGGTCCTGATCTTCCCGGTGAATGCGAAAGCCGATATTCAGCTCGTTTCTGATATCTCCGAAATCAAAATTTAAATTCAGACGCGGTTCTACGCCAAGTGTCGAATAATCACGCAAATTGCCGCGGTTGCCGCAGGTGGTGTTGAGGTCGGCGATGCTCAGGCAGTCGTTGTCACTGATCGGGTCCTCCGTGTTAGCCCGCCGTCGCCGCAGCGGCCGTTCGTTGGAATTTGAAGTTTGACGCCACCAGTCTCGCGAAAAATAGTTCGAATAAAAGTTTGTCGTCAAATTGATTTTTGACGTCAAAACAGCCGCATGCTGCAAAGAAATACCGTATCTGCGGCCGTAAAAGAAATCGTTCTTAAAAATATTGCCGCGAGGATCGGCCGCATATTCTGCTTCGGTGGCACCGGTATAGGTCAAATTCGAATCTTCGCGGAAAAAAGTAAATTTGGCGGTCAAAACGTTGGCGGAATTTAATTGAAAAACCGATTTATTCGAAAAGTCGTAGAGCTTGAAATTTGTATTTTCTCGCGAACCGTTGCCTTGTTTGTGATTGAAATTAAGAATTGTGCCGAATTTCCCGAATGTTCCTCCAAATCCGACAGCCCCATTAAAAAAGCTACGATTGCCGCCTTCAAACTTCAAATTCAGTGTTGGCTTTGCCGGCGGATTGGGAGTTATGTAATTGATCAAACCGGCAATGGTTTGCGGCCCGTAGGCAATCTGTCCCGAACCTTTCAGGACCTCGATCGATTCATAACGTTCAACCGGCGGATGATAATAAGTAGAATTGTCGCCGTATGGTGCGTATGACAAAGGCAGGCCGTCCTCTAATAGCAGGACTTTCGTGGAACGCGTGGGATTTGTGCCGCGAATGCTTATATTCGGCCGCAATCCAAAACCTTCTTCATCCCGTACGTTTACACCTGAGATTTTTCTGAGTGCCTCCGAGAAATTGTAAACCCGGCTATTCTCCAAAGTTTGTGCATTTACCCGCTCGATGGAACCGGGAATCTCCATCAGGCTTTCGGGTGTTCCGGCAAGGTAACTTGATGTCACGGAAACCTGTGCAGCGATCATTTCCGGATTCATTACAAATTCAAGCGCATTGGCCGTCGGCAAACTTTCCTCCTGCATAATTGATTCAAACGTCTTTGCAGTGATCGTGATGCGATAGATTCCTTTATGCAAATTGTTGAAGGAAAATAAGCCCTTGTTGTCAGTTACTGTCTCCGACACGAATCGAACATCTTTTTTTGACAACGTCACTGACGCTCCGGATACGGTGTCCCCATTGCCATCAACGACTCGTCCTTCTAGAACTGTTTCCGATTGGCCGTATCCACCGGTCACAAGGACGGCGGCAAGAAAACTTGTCACTAAAAACTTTGTAATTATATCTCTCATGTTGAACTCCAATCGATTGATTTCAGGCTGCAGTCCGCTGGGGCACTAAATTGTCGGTTTAATAAGCTCAGTCTCTTATTGAAAATGATTTTCAATTTCAATGAAAGCTAATTAGATTAGATTTCATTGTATATGTCAATGGAAGATCTATTCTTCATTGAATTCTATCGGACCGCGCATGTTTTCCAAGAAAATGTAAGAACTTGCTTTTTAGCTGAAGATCAAAACAAATGATCCAATCTGCGTCGTTTTCACGCGTGTTAAAGCAGGCGACCATTTGTTTTGTATTAAAATGCAGTCAATATGAAACGCCTAAATAAATCCGGTGAATGTAGGAGGTTGTTATGGCACTTTCAGAGTACGCAGATATGTGGGACAAGGAAAAAAAAGTGAGCGAGAAATTCCTGGAAGACTGGGTCGATGAAAATCCTCAGTGGTGGGCTGTCGGCATCGCGACCTTTGTTCAGACCTCGATGGATCTTGGCCAGGGAATGGTGGACGTGCTCCGCTTTGGAGAAGGCGTGGCCGAGGGCGGCTGGCGCGGCTATGGCAAAGACGCATTACGATTATTGACGATCATCGGACCGCTGGGCCGCGCGGGCGGCATGGTTTCGCGTTTTGTCCACATCCGCACGATGAGGCTTGCCGTGAAAACGACCGGAGTCACCGGCCCATGCACATTTACAGCGGCAAACAATGCTATGAGCATCGTCAGCGGTTCGCCTAAGAACCTATTTCTTACGGCAAAGGAGGCCGCAAAGGGGCTCGGCAAACCGCTTTCTTCATTCGCGATGGACGGGAGCAAATATAAAATGGCAGCCTGGATCGATGATCTGGTGGGTTTTATGCAGAATAACGGGGCAAAGGTCAAGCTCCTGAATAACGTTAAATGTATCGATGACGCAATAAATGCCGCGCGCACCGCCGACGGCGTTGTTATTTTTGCTGTTAGATATCATCGTGTCGGTGCCGCGAAACCAATTAGTCATTCAATTATTGCGGTGAGGGACGCTTTCGGACGCGTCAAATTCGGCGACTACGGTGGCAAACTCGTCTCGAGCGTGAAAGAATTGATCACCCAAAAAGGACCCGTAATTGCGAACGAGATTAAATTTGTAAGGCAAGGATCGAATGGAGCGGGAGGTGCACTGGTCGAAGGCTTGGAGTTCACGGGTTTATTGGAGAAGGCCATGGCGGTGATGAAAGGAGGCGTCTTCGTGATCGAAGGTGTTACCGCGATCGAGACCACGGAAGACGGTTTGGACCTCGCCATTCCCGTGTCCGTGGCTGCCGTTCCGATCCAAACGAAGGAAAATGACGCCCCGCCTGAAGTTGTTAAGGAAAGCTTTAATGCGTATAAGGCGCGACTGCTTGGGACGCCTGTTATGCGTATGCCCGCGGTACATATAACCGGGAAACCGGTTCCCAGCGCCGATTACCTGACCGGCGTGCAGTACCGCCTTAACGCAGCCAGTTTCGGGGCCGGTCCGGTCGATGGCATTCTTGGGCCACGAACACTAAAGGCGATCAGAAAATTTCAGGAAGCATATCGCGAGGCTCACAACTTACGGGTCGACGCGGTCCCGGGGCCAAAAACACAGGCTGCTCTTGTCAGCGTTTGCGGTTATTGAACGGCACGTAGTGGATGGATACTAATTACCCTTAAAAGCCGGCGGTCGTTTTTCAAAGAAGGCGGCAACGCCTTCCTTGAAATCTTCGGATTTTCCGGATTCGATCTGGCATTCGTGTTCCAGAGACAGTTGCTGGGTAAGGTCGTTGGAGAATGAGGCATTCAGCATTCGCTTAATTCGCCCAATTGAACCGGTCGGGGCTTTCGCGAGTTTGGCAGCCATCATTGCAGCTTCAGTTTGAAGGTCAACCGGCGCAACCACTCGGTTTATCATTCCTATTTGAGCGGCTCGCTCGGCTGGAACGGTTTCGCCGGTCATAAACAGTTCCGCCGCAAGCTTTTCGCCGATTGCCCGCGGCAAAAAGAAAGTGCCTCCGCAATCGGGCGACAATCCGATTCGCACAAAAGCCTCATTAAAACTTGCGTCATCGGCAGCAATGACAATATCGCATGCGAGTGCAAAATTAGTCCCCGCACCGGCGCAAACTCCATTTACCGCCGCGACGAAAGGTATCGGTGTATTGCGAATCAGCAAAATAACATCGTGCAGAGCTTTGAGCGGATCTTCGAGAAAAGCTTCTATCCGGCCTTCCTTTTTCCACATCGACTGCATCTCGCGCAGATCGCCGCCAGAACAAAACGCCCGCCCTGAACC
>JANMSP010000351.1:0-5941 GCA_031389475.1 Pyrinomonadaceae bacterium | reverse complement strand
ATCTTTGCCGCCGGCACACCCGATATTTGAGAGGCGATGTCCGGCGTAAATTTTTCCACGGCCGCCCGCGTTTCTTCCCATCCATTTGTCTTAGAGCGAATAAACTCTTCGTCAATAAGTCCCTCGCGGACGATGACATTCAGCATTCCGTTTGCGACCGCGACATCGGTGCCGGGCTTTAGTTGAAGATGAAGATCGCCCTGTCGGGCCGTCGGCGTTTCGCGAGGATCGATGACTATCCAGCGTCCGCCATTATCGCGTTGCTGCCAGAGGAATTTATTAAGAACCGGGAAAGTTTCGGCGCAGTTCGCTCCGGCTAAGATCAACACCTCGGCGAGCGGAATATCGCTCCACGGATTTGCCGCCCGGTCGATGCCGAACGCCTTGTTATTGCCGGCCGCCGCCGACACCATGCAAAGCCGTCCGTTGTAATCGATGTAGCGCGTGCCCAGCCCGGCACGGGCAAATTTTCCCATTAAATAAGTCTTTTCCGTTGTCAGAGACGATCCGGAATATACGCCGATCGCGTCCTTTCCGTATTTAGCCTGAACCTCCTTGAATTTTGATGTGACCAGATCGAGGGCTTCATCCCAACTTGCCCGTTCGAAATTTCCGTTTCGTTTGATCAGCGGATATAGCAGCCGATCCGGATGGTGTACTTGCAGATAAGCCGTGACACCTTTGGGGCAGAGTTTCCCTTCGTTGACCGGAAAATCGTACCGCGGCTCGAATCCGACGACATGTTTGTCCGACACAAGCAGGTTCATGCCGCACTGTACGCCGCAATACGGACAATGGGTCGGAACAACCTTGTCGATCACGCGTCCAGCCTGCCAGCCGCCGTACGGCTCATCATGCAGATGCGGGCCGAAACGGTCGATTATCTGCTCCAAGTGTTCTACTTTTGACATAAATTCATTGAACCGAGGCGGCTATTTTTCTTCATCGGCACGGGTGCCGTAAAAGACAGGTTCCAGCCGGTCGGGCAATCCGGCGTAGGCGAGTCCGCGCATTACCCTTTTGCATCGCGGGCAATAATCCTGCAAGGTATGGCCGTTTTTCATTCGATAATCGAAACCCAATTCGTCTACCACTTTCTTCAAATCATCGATCCACAGTTGCCCGACGAACATCGTGCCGCACCGCGGACAAACGGCCTGCTGCATTTCCTGCGAGCGTTTTTGGTAAAGCTCAACTCCAATGGATGCGGGCCGCTGAACAATGTGAAACAGCTTCCCGAACGGCAGATAGAAAAGCGTCATTATCACCGTCGCCTGATGCAGAAGGGCGATAAACGAATACATATACCCTGCAAACCAAAGGCTCGACGCGGTCAGCATCAAACCCGAAACCGAGATCGCGAGCAAAAGCATGTGCGGCGTGAAATCGAGCAGGAACGTTTGATAGGCTATTGCGCCGCGGTCTGTCAATCGCCTGTGAATGGCGAGCGCACAACCCGCAATGACCATTATCGCGGTGATATCGAGCGCGTGAAAAGTCAGCCAGGCGATCAGGCTCCGGCCGTCCATCACTTGTAAGGGAAATCCGAAAAGATACGCACGATATCCAAGATCGCCTTCAAGTCTGAAATGAACCCATCCAAAGGAAAGCGGAAATGTGATCGCGGCCGCCAGAAGACAGCCCCACATTATAAGAAAATGAGTAAACCAGCGCGTAAAGCCGCGCTTGAATATAAAATTTTGAGCTATCAGGTTTTTGCCTATCGTTTCCGCGGCATTCGTTGTGTTCTTAAAAAGCTTTTTCCGGTCACGGAACAATTGCCAGCCGCGCATCCAGTAAATACGCGTCGCGGGCCGCTGAAGCCAGACGGCATAGCGAAATACGATGGCGCCGAGTGCAACGACGCTTGCGATCGTATACCCAAATAAAGCGGAGTCGAAATGTTCGAGATTGCGTGAGCCGATGATAACCAGAGCGGTAAGCAGCGCGGAAGCGAGAATTCCGAGATAAGTGGGACGCCGGTAATTTACCGATCCCATAAAACCGTTTGACAGCCGAGCACTCACTAATTCCCCTTATTGGTTGGTCGTGGCCGATCAAAAACGTCTGTAAATCATGTTTCCAATTTTGAGCCTAAAGCAAAACAGTCGCTAAATCAACATTTTTCCGTTTTATCTGCTGCATTCGGATTCGTAAATGTGTCAGAATCCTCATCTCCCGCCCGTTTATCGAGACAGGCAAAATCCTTTTCTACCAGTATTCGCAGAACATTGTTATCACTGATCGGCTGTGCGGATTCTATGCCGACACGCTCTGAATTTACCCATTCCTCAGCGGCAGTTTTTGGAACCGAAATTTTCAGGCAATTGTCTTCGAAGCTTGCACTGACTGTATCAGCCTCTCCGTTTTTTTCCAACCGGTAGGAAAGTGAAGGCATTGCGATACCGAACTCAACTATTTCCTCGATCTTCCCGCCCGCTGCAAATTGAGCAATGTCACTTTTCGTCAACCGAAGGCGGATCGAATTCCCGCGGATACGTAATTTCATACAATTGAATAATGCTCGCGAAATACTTTTATTCTCGTGACTTATGTCACTTTATACCAAATTTTTATAGTTTAAGCTGACATCATAGATATAAGGAGACTTTACTATTATGCAAACATTTACAACAAAAACTATTCGTGACATCGCTTTGGAATCGCCGCAGACAACTCGCGTTTTTGAAGAATTCAAAATCGATTATTGCTGCGGCGGCCGCAAACTGCTGAATGAGGTATGCCTCGAGGCCGGCCTGGATTTCGCTGTGATCGCCCAAAAACTCGAATCCGTAATGAATGATAATTCCCGGAACGGCGACAGCGGCATGCCGGAAAATAAATCACCTTCGCAGCTTATCGATTATATTATCGGCAAGCATCACATTTTCACCGCGCAGGAAGTCGAACGCCTGGCGCCGTTGATGGAAAAGGTCTGCCAGCGCCATGGCGAACAGCATCCCGAACTCTTTAAACTACAAACGATCTTTCTCGCTCTTGCCGACAGTTTGATTCCCCACATGAGAAAAGAGGAGACCGTGCTGTTTCCGTTCATTCAACAGCTCGAATCGTCATCGACAGGCGAAGTATCAGTGCCCGTACCGCATTTCGGGACCGTGGAAAATCCGATTCGGATGATGATGTCGGACCACGAAGAGGACGGCGAGCGTTTAAGAGTAATGCGGGAACTTTCCCACGATTACGTTCTGCCTGATGGAGCGTGCCCTAGCTATACAGCCTTGTACGCGGGTTTGCAAGACCTTGAAAAGGATCTGCACCGGCACATCCATCTCGAAAACAACGTACTTTTTCCGGCTGCGGTCGAACTCGAACGAAATGCATTTGCGACCGTTTAGAAAATGTTGACGAGCTGAGCGACGCTATCCTGTCAGAAACCCGGGGGCAGGATGGCGTCGCGGGCATTGAGCGTTCACCGGAAAAAAAGAAATAATTATCGGTTAGAATTTTCTGCGGGCGGCTTAGGAAGCTTTTTGTACTTCATCGAGATATTTTCTATACTAACAATCTCCCACTTTCGCAGGGCCCAACCGGTCTTTAATTCCCACTCCGTCCGAATTTGTCCGGCGAGGTAGCGCGGTTCGCGGGAACGCAGAGACGACCTGGTTTTAATATCGAGAACGATCGTGGCACGGACGCCGTCCAATTTTTTCTCTACGACGGCGATCTCTTTCGGTTCGTCATCGTCAAAGCGCCAACTGGTCGGCTCGCCGTTTCCGTTCTCCTCCGGCACCTGCCACACGCCCGTGTCATTGATCCGCTCGTTTATTATCTCTTGTGTAATTTCGGGAATCTCGGTTGTAGATGAATCCGCAGTTCCGTCGCCCTGCGGAGGCGGAGGCGCACAGCCGAACGAGCAGCTTAGCAGCAGAAATAATGAAAGTAAGAATGCATTTGCACGCATACGTTTAGCCTTAATCGCCCGCATAGCTGATCTCCATGCGGCGTATGTGCAGGCTAGCGAGAAAGAGCACGAAGGCCGTAAATACGAGAAGGCTCGGCACGGAGATCCACGCCGGAGTCGGTTCGACGAGAACTGCGAACGGGCCTTCCGACATCGGCACGGGCACGAGCGATTGCAGGTAATGTATCACGCTCACCTTCTTCAACAGCGGCGGCAGCAGAAAATTGATCCATTCCCAGCCGTAGAGCATCAGGCCCGGAATTATCGGGTTGCGGAAAAACAAGCCGACGATCAGAAAGACGGCGCCGTATCCGACGCACGCCAGAATCGTGACTCCAAGATAGGCCAGCATCTGGCCCGCACCTGCGCCTTCGAAAAAGTACCGGGCGGATTCTGAAGGGAACAGCCAGAAGTAATAAATCAACATCGACCCAAGTGTCGTGATGCTAAATAACACTATCGTCGCGATCAGCCCGGACAGATATTTGCCGACGACAAGAACTTCACGCCGGACCGGTGCGAGAAAATAATAGTGCAGGCTGCGGTCAACCACTTCGCCGCGAAACAGGTTCATAAAAACCCAGGCGCAGCCGAAGAAAATGAGTGTTCGAAGGATAAGCCCCCCGTATATCGCGGCATAGACCTGGCCCATTTCGCTGAAGCTTCCCAGTTCATCCGTAGGCGGCGGAAAAAGCGCGAGCGCGGACAGCAGGACAAGCGGTAATCCAGCCATCAAATAGAGCAAAAGAGCGCGGCGGCTCAAAAAATTCTTCCTGATCTCAAGCCGCATGATCGCAAGCGTCTGCCGCGTCCAGAGGGACCAGGAAGTTGCTCGCGGCCGGATGATATTCGATTCGGCGGGTTGTTGTATAGTTTCAGCCGTTGAGCTCATTAACTTTGCCCTCCGTCGGATGTAATTAAGTATTGATAAACGGCGTTCAAATCGTCATCGACCGGAGCGACCGATTCGACCTGAAGATTCTGCTCCGTGATCACCTTGTTTAACAGCAAATAGAAATCATCGGGCCGGCGCGTTTTAACGAACAGGCCTTTGCGGTCGTTGTGAATGCGAGCCTCAACGGTATTCTCGTATTCAAACAGCCGCGCGGCCAGGACTTGCGGGCGGTCGCAGCGGATGAGGATTTGGATCGGATGTTCTTCGATCTCATCGCGGACGCCATGCACTTCGCCTTCCGCAACGACGTAGCCGTTATGCAAAAGCACGACGCTGTCCGACATCATATCTACTTCGTGCAAAATGTGGCTTGAAATTATAAGGTACATTCCCGCATCCGCGAGCGAGCGGAACAGGCGGATTATCTCAGCACGAGCCATTGGGTCAAGGCCGTTCAAAGGTTCGTCCAGCACGAGCACCGATGGATTATGCGCGATCGATTGCGCGAGTCGGACACGCTGCCGCATCCCTTTGCTGAACGAAGAAACTTTGCGGTCCGCCGCTTCGAGCATCGACACGCGTTCGAGCGCCTGGTGCGTCAATTCATCGGTTTCCTTTTTCGTGTAGCCGTGAACGCGCAGGTAGAATTCGATAAATTCGCGTGCGGTCGCGCCACGCGGAAACGAATCGAACTGCGAGCAATAACCGAGCTTTTGAAAGATTGCTTCCGGTTCATTCGGCGATGTGCCGAGAACGCTTATCCGGCCCTGCGTCGGTTTCAGCAGCCCGGTCATCAGATTCATTAAAGTCGTCTTGCCTGACCCGTTCGGCCCGACGAGGCTCGTGATGCCCGGTGCGATCCGCAAATTTACCCGGTTGACGCCCAAAATCTCGCCGTAGAATTTCGATACGTCTTCGAACACGATCATCTGATCCGGCGTGACCGTGGACGGCTGCAACGCTGATGCTGGGGTTGATGTCATTTGATCACCTCATAAGCCCGCACCTTACGCGAGAGCAGCCAAACGCATATTGCACAGACTATTGCGATCATTAGCCACGAAGCCCACAGCGGCGGCTCGAACAGCAGGATGTCACCCGACTGCCGGTCTCGGATAATTCCG
>JANMSP010000022.1:0-3459 GCA_031389475.1 Pyrinomonadaceae bacterium | reverse complement strand
AAAAGCTCTGGTGGCAAAGGTAACGCGTTCGCAGACTCCGCGGGCAGGCAAGCTGCCTGCGTTCCTATAAGCCCTTAGCGGCGATAAATTTAACCAGGTCGCGGACACGGCATGAATAGCCCCATTCGTTGTCGTACCAGGACAATATCTTGATGCAGGTTCCGCCGATGACCTTGGTGTTTTCAGCATCGACAATAGACGAATTAGAATTTCCGCGAAAATCGATCGATACAAGCGGCTCTTCAGAAAATGCAAGGATTCCCTTCATATCGCCGTTCGCGGCTTCCTTCAATACCTGATTTACTTCCTCGGTCGTGGTTTCTTTTTCGACATTCATCACCACGTCCACGAGCGATACATTGGGCGTCGGAACGCGAACCGAGATCCCGTCGAATTTACCTTTCAATTCAGGTATGACGAGTGCGACCGCTTTTGCGGCTCCGGTCGAGGTGGGGATCATAGACATAGCAGCGGCACGGGCGCGGCGCAGGTCTTTGTGCGGAAGGTCAAGAAGGTTCTGGTCGTTCGTATAGCTGTGGATCGTGTTCATCAAAGCGTTCTTGATGACGAATCTATCGTGAATCACCTTGGCGACCGGGGCGAGGCAATTCGTCGTGCAGGAGGCGTTGGAAATAATGTGATGATTAGCCGCGTCATACATCTCATCGTTGACGCCGAGAACAATCGTGACGTCCTCATTCTTCGCCGGAGCGGAGATTATAACCTTTTTGACGCTGCCGCCAAGATGTTTCGCGGCGTCTTCGGCCTTCGTGAAATGTCCGGTCGATTCGATAACAACCTCGGCACCGGTCGAATTCCAATCGATCGCGGATGGATCACGTTGGGAAAAGACCTGAAACTTATCACCGTCCACGCTTATAAAATCACCTTCGGCGGAAATATCCTGTTCGAGGTTTCCCATCACCGAATCGTATTTTAGAAGGTGAGCTAGAGTTCTGGTGTCCGTCAGATCGTTAACCGCCACAAAATCGATGTCCGAACTACCCAAACATGTGCGCAAAACATTCCGCCCGATACGCCCGAAGCCGTTGATGCCTACTTTGATACCCATTTTATTAAATTATCCTCCCGCAAATTGAACTTGTTTAACCTAAAAGATAACTGATATGAGCGTAATCTTCAAAGCATTAGACTGGAACGCAGGCAGCTTGCCTGCAATGAGTGTTGCTTCAACACGAATAACCGTTGAGCGATGGAAAATGTAAAACGGAAAATGAAAAATAGCTTATCTTAATTCTTAATTTTCCATTGTTCGTTTTACATTTTCCATTGTAGAGTAATGCGTTCGCGGACTCCGCGGGCAGGCAGGTTGCCTGCGTTCCTGTCAAATTGTTGAAACTATCCGAAATTTAAAGTCGTAGTATTCGTTTGAGTTTTTAGCTTAATAATTCAATTCGCAAAAGCCCGGAGCAATCCTAAAATGAAAATTCGCCGTCACAGTTTCCTGCTCGTTCCCACCTTGTTTATGCTCAGCGTAGCAGCTACCGCCGCTGCTCAGGATCAGCATGTCGCAAAGATACTTCTGGAAATAAGAGACTTGAACGTTACCGCTCCAGCGGCTGAAATTCCGCCCACGGTTTACTCACGGCCGAACCTTTCCCGTATCGGCGTTCAAACGGCCGATCCAATTCCGCTGACGGTAAACGACGCTATCCGCAAGGCTCTCGAAAATAACAACAGCATCGAAATTACCCGTGACGACGTTCGCATTCAGGAACAATCGATTCGTTCACTGCTCGGTTTCTACGATCCGGTTTTTTCTGTATCGCCGACGTACACCCGAAATTCTAATACCGGTTCAGGAGCTACGAGCGATTTTAATGTCAATGCGGATGTACTCCAGTTTATTCGTCCGGGCGGCGGAAGTATCGAAGGCTTTTTTAACAATACTCGTACGGAAAACGCTTCTGAGCAGGACCGGCTAAGTTCAGGATCGCTTACATCGAACGGCGTAGGGGCGGCTTTTTCGTCCCGTGTTGGTTTTCGATATACTCAGCCGCTGTTTAAAAATTTCCGAACCGATATTAATCGACGGAATATTAAAATCGCCCGGAGGGTTCTTGAACAAACTGATGCCGATTTTCGCCGGCAGACCATAGATATAATTGCGCAGGTTCAGCGGACGTATTGGGACCTCGTTTTCGCTCTGCGCGATCAGCAGAATCAGGTTGCAAACGTGAACTTAGCGCAAGAAAACCTTCGCCAGGTCGAAGCCCGCATCAGTGCCGGTGCGGCCGCACCGCTGGCACGGGCCGAGATCGCGACCGAGCTTGCCAACCGAGAAAGCGCCCTGCTGCTTTCGACACAGCAGGTTTCCATAACCGAGAACAGTTTGAAACAGCTGGTGTTGCGCGACGCAATGTCAGCCGAATGGTCGCAAAGCTACGTTCCCACCGACAAGCCGGCATTCAGCATAGACATTGTAAATCTCGACGCCGCGATCAAAGACGCGATGGATAATCGATTCGAGTTGCGGCGGCTTAAACTCGCGAGTGATATAAACGCGGTCGATATTTCTTACTTCAAAAATCAGACGAAGCCGCAGATCGATCTTAATACGACTTTTTCGCTTGACGGAATTTCGAGAGGCGGAGCGAACCAGGCCTTTCAGACGAATCTTTATACATCACCCGGAGATTTGCAGCTTTTCCGAGCCATCAATCAGATACGGGCTCTGCCGACCGTTGGTTTGCCCGCCATCACGAATGACCCAATTATAATTCCGGCTCAACCAAGTTTTCTTTTCGGCGGCTTTAACCGTTCGCTTGCAAACATTTTCCGCAGCGATGCCCCGAACTATTCCGTCGGCGTAACATTCTCTTTCCCGCTCCGGAATCGTACGGCTAAAGCAAATCTCGCCGGTGCACAAATTGCGAAGAATCAGATCGCTACGCAGACCCGGGCACAGGAACAGGTTGTAATTGTAGAAGTTAGAAATGCTGTGCAGGCGGTCGAAACTGCTAGGCAGCGTGTGCTGACCGCGATTCGTGCCCGTGAGAACGCCGAAATTCAGCTTGCCGGCGAACGAGAACTTTTTAACGCGGGCAGATCGACGACTTTTCTATTGTTTCAACGTGAAAACGCCCTGACAAATGCACGCAACGCCGAGATTAGGGCTGAAACCGATTACAACAAAGCTATCGCCGATCTCCAGCGTGCGACATCAACGACCTTTCAATTAAATAATATCGAGGTAGAATCGCCTACCGACGATAAATAATTTAGTGGTCGGAGAAGGATCAGCAGCCGAGTCAGTACCGGGAGCGATAGCGACTGGGTTCTTTAGTCTAGCGATTAGTACCCCGGTCGCTACCGCTCTCGGTTCCGACCCGACGCTTTAAGTTTTTAACTAAAACTGCCAGAATCGTCAGGTGAAAATATCCGCGGTTATAATCGCAAAAAATGAAGAGAATAATATTGCCGCCGCCATCGAATCGG
>JANMSP010000005.1:0-4186 GCA_031389475.1 Pyrinomonadaceae bacterium | reverse complement strand
GAAATCGACGATCTGGCCATCTCAAATAATGGCGACAGTCGAAAAGTTCTTGCAACCGTAGCGGCCACGGTTTATGCTTTTACCGATAAGCGCCGCAATTCCTGGATCTATGCGGCGGGCAGCACCAAAGCACGGACAAGGCTTTACCGTATTGGAATTGCGAATAATCTTTCCGAGATTTTAGAAGATTTCGATTTATATGGGTTAAAAACTGGACAATGGGTTGAATTCAAAAAAGGGCTGGATTTTGATGCGTTTCTTATTAGGCGAAAATAATATGAATATCAAAGAATTAAATAAATCGAAATTACCAATCGTGCGGATCGATAACGATTTAGAACAATACGCTGATAAGGTGGCGTTTCCCGATAAGCTGGAAAAAGCTAATAAAGTGTTGAATTCCGTCGGACTTCCTAAAACAAGGAAAATCAAAAATAACCCATTGGGCACATCACCTGCCCGTCGAACAAGAGCCTAATATAGAAGTATGAGAACAGTGATTACCGAAGGCGAAAACGGCGATTTCACAATGATGCGCCACGGCAAGAACATAAAAGACATGGACCGCTCGTTCGATGTCGAATTCTGGCAGCGACAGGGCGATGCAGCGATCTTCAATGCGGCTTGGGAGTTGGTCGAATTCTATCTCCAAGAAAACAAAATTTATGAGTCCAGACTTCAAAGAGATATTGTCCATTTTCAACGAATATGAGGTTAAATATTTGATCGTCGGTGCTTACGCGGTAGTGAAATATTCCGAACCGTTTTCCGCAAATGTATAGATGCCTTTAAAGGTATATTGCGAGAACAATTGGGCAAAGTTAATTATCGTCACGATCTCAATCCCGATGATAATTTTGTTTGGATGGATTATTCTTAATGCCGAAAATATGTTGGCGGCTATTCTGGGCGTATCGATGGCGGCCTTGTTTTTATACTTCGCTATCAATACATTCGCTCATAAGCTTCTTCTTGATTAAGAGTTTATTAAGGAAACGAATTTGCTCAGACGTAAAACGATCTTCTTTAAAGATATAACTGAGTTTCAAATTGAAAACTATTTCGTACAGGTAAAATCGGGTAAAACACAAATCCACATCTCAAGGTTAGTTCTAGAAAACTCCGACGAAATAATAGGGTCGGTCGTTACAAAGTTAAAGGGCAATAAATCTGTTTTGTGCCACGGCGATCCGATTGTTTTGCAAGATTATCTTAATAGAATTTCTGATACGGGATTAATAGCTGAAAATAGTGAAAGCGAGATGCAAACCTTTACTTTTATTGAGAGTACTGAATTGGTTAAGAAGGGTTGGTTATATAGATCTGTCAACTTAGTTACTTCCGATGGCAGTTTTAACATAGCTTACTCCGGACAGGGAATGGGCTACGAATGCGTGTTCGTAAACGACGAATTAGTTTCTAAGAAAGACAGTCATCTATGGTATGCACCTAAATTTGATTTCGAGTTTCAGGGGATGATTGTATCTGTAAACGTGCGAATTTATCCGTGGATGACCATACGTAAATTTTGGATTGAAGTTGGTCATAAAACGGTTTATTCAGAAGGTTAGTCGGGAAGAATATTGCGGAATTAGATGAAAAACGTCGATTCAAAATCCCACGTTCGCGGTGAGTCCGTGTATCTGGACGATGTTCCGGTTGTTCAAGGGACGCTCTATGCCTGCGTGTTTGATTCGTCGATTGCACACGGAAAGCTGTTAAACATCGACACTAAAGAAGCTAAAAAATTCGATGGCGTTGTCACAATCATCACCGCTAAAGACCTGATCGGTGAAAACGAGATCGGTGGTGTTATTCCGGATGAGCCGCTGCTGGCTGATGGCGAAGTCCATTTTCAGGGGATGCCGATAGCGATTGTGATTGCGGAGAGTGAAGAGATTGCGCGAAAGGCCGTTAAAAAGATCACCGCCGAGATTGAGCCGCTGGAAGTCGTTACCGATCCGCGTGTGGCGTTTGCGAATGGCGATCTGATCGTTCCGCCAAAACGATTCAAGCTCGGCGATACGGAAACTGCTTTTAACAGCTGCGAAAACGTTTTCGAAGGGCGGGCCGATATTAACGGGCAGGAACATCTTTATATCGAAACTCAGGGAGCGTATGCGGTGCCGACGGAAAGCGGCGGGATGAAAATTTATTCATCGACGCAGGGGCCGACGGCTGTGCAGCGGGCGGTTTGCCGGGTGACGGGTTTGGCGATGCATCAGGTCGAGGTCGATGTTCAGCGGCTTGGCGGCGGATTCGGCGGGAAGGAAGATCAGGCGAATGCGTGGGCGGCGATCTGTGCGGTCGGCACGCAATTGACCAAACGGCCAGTGAAATATGCACTGCACCGGATGGAAGATATGCGGATGACAGGCAAGCGGCATCCGTATTCGGCGGATTACAAGATCGGGCTTGATAGAGATCTGAAAATAATCGCTTATGAAGCAGTGTTTTATCAAAACGCGGGAGCATCCGCCGACCTTTCGCCGCCGGTTTTGGAACGCACTTTGTTTCACTGCACCAATTCCTATTTTATCCCGAATGTATCCGCAACGGCGTATAGCTGCCGCACAAATCTTCCGCCAAACACGGCGTTTCGCGGGTTTGGCGGGCCGCAGGGAATGTTCGTTATCGAATCGGCAATCGCTCACGCGGCGGAAAAACTAGATGCTCCGGCATCGAAGATACAGCGGCAAAACCTCATCGACGACGGCGACGAATTCCCATACGGCCAGATCGCCGAAAGCGAAGCGGTCACGTCATGGCTGCAGGCTAATGAAGCTTTCGATTTCACAAAACATCAGCAGGACGCGGACGAATTCAATTCGCAAAATAAACTTTTCAAAAAAGGCGTTGCGATGATGCCGGTGTGCTTCGGAATTTCGTTTACCAAAACGCCGATGAATCAGGCCCGCTCGCTCGTTCATGTTTATACGGACGGCAGCGTCGCGGTTTCGACCGGTGCCGTCGAGATGGGGCAGGGCGTGAATACGAAGATCGTGCAGGTCGCCGCACGCGTTTTCTCTCTGCCGCTTGAACGCATTAAAGTCCACACGACCAATACGCTCCGCATCGCGAATACGTCCCCGACCGCCGCATCCGCCGCCGCCGATTTAAATGGCAAAGCGACCGAGATGGCGTGCGAGGCAATTAGAGACAGGCTGCTGGAAATTGCGAAAGATTTGGTGGAAGCGGAAACGGCTGAAGCCGTCACTCTGAACAACGGCTTTGTGCTGCGAAACGGCGAAAGCACTGATTTCGATTGGGTGAGCCTGGTAAACGAAGCTCATTTTCGCCGCGTCAGCCTTAGCGAACATGCCCATTACGCCACGCCGGGAATCAACTTCGATTGGGGCATTGCTAAAGGCCACCCGTTCGCTTATCACGTTTACGGCACCGCGATCGTCGGCGTGACGGTCGATTGTCTCCGCGGGCGTTACGAGGTCGATTACGTAAAATGCTGTCACGATTTCGGCACTTCGATGAATACGGCGGTCGATTACGGCCAGATCGAAGGCGGCATCGTCCAGGGCCTTGGTTGGATGACGATGGAAGAAATCGTTTATGACGAAGCCGGTAAGCTCCGCTCGAATGCTCTGTCTACGTACAAAGTTCCCGACATTTATTCAGTGCCGAAGATCATAGAAATTCTACCGCTGGAAACCGACAGGGAGAATCTGGCGATATTCAATTCCAAAGCCGTCGGCGAACCGCCGCTGATGTACGGCATCGGCGCGTATTTCGCGATTAGGAATGCCGTGAAGGCTTTCACTGATTGTTCGCCGGAGTTTGAGGCTCCGTTTACGCCGGAAAAGGTTTTGATGAAACTTTATCGGTCGAGTCCTGGATAATGTAATATTAAACCCATGGAAGATTTCAAGGAACAGTGCCGCCGGCAATTGGAACGACCACTTGCCAGTCGTTTCAAATACGGTTTTTTCGCAGTTATAAACCGGTACTGGACGATGCTCCATACCGCAGCTTCAGCACGATGCGTGAGTACCGCGAATGGGCCCATCATAACTTAACCCGATATTTAGGATTCAAGATAAACCATCTTGAAGATCTCGAAAGATTATGGGATGAATAAAGAGAGGGAACTCTGGCAATTCGTAGTCGAACGGCTAACGCAAAACGAAAACGTAATGCTTCTTATAGTCGCTGAAAGTTCGGGCAGCAGCCC
>JANMSP010000503.1:0-5309 GCA_031389475.1 Pyrinomonadaceae bacterium | reverse complement strand
TCGATTTCCGTTGGACCGCCGTGCTTCAAACTGCGTATATGATCTATTTCTCCGCCAAAATATGTATCTTCGATGGAAACGAGGCAATACTCACAAATATTATTCGCGCGAAGTATTACCTGTTTAATCACGCTGTCGCTGATGTAGCGGCTCATTTAACCGTAGAGTTTTTCCGGGCGAAAATTTTTGCCATTCTCATTAAATGCTCGAGCTGCATATAATAATCCAATTCATATTTTTCATCGGCCGAAATATCATCAGCTTTTTCGAGTTCTATCAGTTCCGAAACTCTCGCTGTCGTCTCCATCGAAGGCCGAAATGCCAAAACCTTGGCCGGATCGGTCGCCGCAATGAAGTTCGCGACTTCTTCGGACGCTTTCAAGTTTTTCACCGCAATCATAAGTTTGCCCACCTTTGGTTATTTCGAATTGTAACATGCAGAATTCTGGCGTCCCGCAGTCCGATTCAAATCTATTCGTCGCTTGAGACTTCACTTCGTTCCGGCATTCCCAAGTGTTTATCGCTGGTTACATCGTGTTTAAGATTTTCGCTGTTCAGGCGATTTTTCCAGGCGGCTTCGACGAATGAGACAAATAGCGGATGTGCATCAAGCGGCTTCGACTTATACTCCGGGTGAAATTGGCAGGCGATGAAGAACGGGTGCTGATCGCGCGGCAGTTCGACCATTTCAACGAACTTGCCGTCCGGCGAAACTCCGCTGAATACGAGGCCTTCCTTTTCGAGTACAGCGCGGAATTCCGGGTTGAATTCGTAGCGGTGGCGATGCCGTTCGCCGATCTGTTCAGCTCCGCGATAAACGTCACGGGCCAGCGAATTTTCCTTTAGATCGCAAAACCATTCGCCGAGTCGCATCGTTCCGCCGAGTTCCTCGACATTGACCAGATCGCGAAGTTTGAAAATAATCGGGAACGGAGTTTCTTCATTAAACTCGGTGGAATCGGCATCCTGCAAACCGCAGACGCTTCTCGCGAATTCGATGCAAGCCGTCTGCATTCCGAGGCAAATGCCAAAATATGGAGTTCCGGATTTCCGTGCATATTTGATTGCCTTCAGCATTCCCGCAATTCCGCGTTTGCCGAACCCGCCGGGGACGAGAATCGCGTCGTAATCCTGTAGATCAGCCTCGTAGCCCTCTTTGACCAGGTTCTGCGACTCGATCCATTGCACATTCACTCGCAAATTATTCGCGACGCCGGCATGAGTGAGTGCTTCACGCAGCGACTTATACGAATCTTCAAGCTCGACGTATTTGCCGACAATCGCGATCTTTACGGTTCCTTCGCTGGGATCTTTGATCGTTGAAACAAGTTTCCGCCAGCTTTTAAGCTCAACGCTCGGAAATTGTTCGTTTAAATTCAGGTCATTGATAATAAGTTGATCGAGGCCCTGCTCGTGAAACGCGAGCGGAACTTCATAGATTGTCGGAACATCCAAAGCAGAGATAACAGCGTTTTCCTGTACGTTGCAAAACAAAGCGATCTTTCGCCGCAGATCCATCGACAGCGGCCTATCAGAACGGCACAACAAAATATCCGGTGCAATTCCGATCTCGCGAAGCTCACGAACGCTGTGCTGGGTCGGTTTGGTCTTTAATTCACCGGCGGCGGCGATGTACGGCACAAGCGTAACGTGAACAAAGATCGCGTTGCCGCGGCCTTCTTCGTTCCCCATTTGGCGAATCGCTTCCATGAACGGAAGCGATTCGATATCGCCAACGGTTCCGCCGATCTCTACGATCAGAACGTCCGGCTCGTGCGTTTCCGTTACCGTCCTCACGGCTTTTTTGATCTCGTCCGTGATATGCGGAATGACCTGGATTGTTTTGCCGAGATAATCGCCGCGCCGTTCCTTTTCGATTACCGAAAGGTAAATGCGGCCGCTCGTCCAGTTATTTGCCTGCGAAAGTTTTGCGTGAGTAAACCGTTCGTAATGGCCGAGATCGAGATCGGTTTCGGCCCCGTCGTCGGTCACATAGACCTCGCCATGCTGAAACGGCGACATCGTGCCCGGATCGACGTTTATGTAAGGATCGAGCTTCATCATCTGGACCTTCATCCCACGAGCCTCGAGCAAACAGCCCAGACTAGCCGCCGCCAAACCTTTCCCCAGACTCGATACCACCCCGCCCGTTACGAATATATATTTTGTCATTTGTCCTTCTCTCTATTTCAAATCTAAAACTTCAGATCTCAAATTTAATATTCTCCGCGTCCCTCCGTCTGCGCGTCGTCACCAGCCTTCCCTTCCCGCTTTTTCTTTTGGTAGCGCCCTTCTTTCATCTGCGTGATCGTTTCCTTTGCCTTCGCGGCTTCGGGATTCATTAATTCATGAAGCGCGTTCATACTGGCGCCCAAGCCCGTAGTTCCCTCGGCGGCGTTTCGCTCGAACTCTTCCGAAGTCCGCGTTTGCGGCTTGGCAAGCACTTTCAGCCCGACCATAATGCCGCCGATAAGTAAAACGAAAAATGTTAATCCGATCCAATCAGACATATTTGAAATTTCAGATTTCAGATTTTAGATTTTCCAAAATATTAAAAACTCTATCGAAATCTGCCTGAGTATCAACGCCGATCGAGCTTTCGTCCGCCTCGACCACTTTGATTCTCGCCCCGTTTTCCAAAGCTCGCAACTGTTCGAGCATTTCCGTCTTCTCAAGTATAGTTTGCTTCATTTGCGTGAATTTCAAAAGATATTCGCGGCGGTAAGCGTAAATACCGACATGTTTTTTATAAGCCGAAAGCAGAGAACTATCGTTAATTCCTTCGACATTTCCGGCAGTTAACACAGCTTCTCGCGGAAACGGTATCGCCGCCCGCGAAAAATACAGTGCAAATCCGTTTGCATCCGTCACAGCCTTTACGACATTCGGATTAAGTAGATCCTCGAAATTTTCGAACTTCTCCGAGGCTGTAGAAATATCGATGGTTTCGTCACATAATATTGCATCTACCGTTTTTTCGATCGTACGCGGTGATATCAAAGGCTCGTCGCCCTGAACGTTTACAATTATCGAATTTTCAGGCAATCGAAGCGCAACTTCCGCGATCCGGTCGCTTCCCGATTGATGGTGCGGGCGCGTCATTACGGCTTCGTTACCGCTGGCGTTAACAACCCGATAAATTTGCTCGTCATCAGTAGCAACGATCACACGCGCGACATTGCGAGCCATCGCCGTCTGCTCTAACGTATGCAGGATCAGCGGCTTCCCGCAAATCTCAAGCAGCAATTTTCCCTTTAAACGGGTCGATGCAAACCGTGCCGGAATGATCGCTATTACATTTTTTTGGTGATTGTTCCCGTGTTGCTCCACGGGATTCTAGACTATATCGCTTGAGTCAAAATTTCAAGACTCGAAAGCGGAAACTTGGAAGTGGGTCGAGTTTTCGCTAAACTCAGACCCGTGGAAAATATAAACGCCGAACGACTCGAATCCTGGCAGAATACACCCTTGTCTGAACAAACGCCGACACCCGACAACCCGCCCTGGAATGGCTGGACAGCCGTCGGCGTTTGGGTGCTCAGTGTGCTCGCGATCATCATTTTTCCGGGTATCTTTGTGCTTCCGTATATATTATCGGTAGCTGGACAATTTGAGAATCAGACGCTTTTGGTCGATTTTGCGACAAACGATCCAACCGCGATTTTTCTCCAGATAATAGCCATCATTCCGGCCCACGCTTTCACTCTGCTTGCCGCATGGTTTGTCGTCACTAAAATGCGAAAGTACTCGTTTCGCCAAACGCTCGGTTGGGAATCGGGTGGCTTCAAATGGTGGTATTACATTGCGATCCTTGTGGTGTTTTTCGCGTTTGCCGCATTGGTCGGCACTTACTTTCCGCCGCAGGATACACAGCTTGACCGGATATTGAAAAGCTCGCGGGCGGTGGTTTACGTCGTCGCGTTTATGGCCACTTTTACCGCTCCGCTGGTCGAAGAAGTAGTCTATCGCGGAGTGCTCTATTCCGCATTTCAACGCAGATTTGGAATACCGGTATCCGTAATTCTCGTAACCACAATATTCGCCGCTGTTCATGTTCCGCAATACATGGAAAGTCTGCCGACCATATTCATACTGGTTGTCCTTAGCCTGATACTTACGCTTATCCGGGTTAAGACAAATAACCTACTTCCTTGCATAATTCTTCACACGATCTTTAACGGCGTGCAGTCTGCCGGGCTGATCCTTGCCCCATATTTTCCGGAAACGATTCCCGCACCGGATGCGGCAATGATTCTTCAATTACTTAGATAAACAAAAAAGCGGACGACTTGATAGTCGTCCGCTTCAAATAAATTGAGAGTAAATACTTACGGCTTTCTGTCCACTGGCTTTTGATTCACATTGACGGGAACGGAGACACTCGGCCGAGGCGAAAATACCGGGCCGGGATCGTTATCGAACGTCGGCTGCGGCTCCACGCCTACTTTGCTGGTGCGATCGCCCTGAATACGGACAAACGGCGGAAGTCCCCTTTGACGAGCCGCACGGTCCGACTTTTGAAGCGATTCCGATCTAACCGCCGAGCTGCGCACGGGTTTGGTGTTGCTCGGTCCAGGCGTTGACGGACTGGCTACGGGCGGGTAGTAAACGACCGCGGGCAGATTGTACCATCCCAGATGGCTTCCGTAACCGTACCCGTAAGGCGACTGCCATCCATACCCGAACGGAAGGAAGCAGTAATTACGGCCGAAGGGATCGAACACCCACAATCCGAACGAGTCAAACGTATTCCATTGCCGCCCGAGGAAAGAGTTCATCAGGGCAGTTTGCATCTGCTTACGCTGGAGCGAACTCGAAATCTTCGAAAGCTCTTTCGAGCGGGCTTTGCTCCAAGTTTCGAGAGCGTCCTTGTCATCACGGTCGAATTTCACGACCGCCGCCGTTCCGCCGTTTAAGCTGGCTTCACGCCCGCCTTTGACGACCGTGCCCAATGCGTCGGCGAGTTCCGCCTTACCCTTCCAAACTTCGATCGTTCCAAATCCGTCTGTCACATCGACGCGGTAAATACCTGATTGGATCAGATGAAATTTGGTGTTCGGAACATTGACGCTAACCGTGAAATCTTCGGCTGCAAACACTTCGAACATTGCGCTTCCGGACGAAATATTGATCTGCAGATCATCAAGCGAGGTAGTTTTGAATTCAAACGTAGAATTGCTGCCGAGACGCAGAAACGAGCCCGGATTCAACAATATTTCAGCCCTTCCGTCCGTTCCGGTCGAAACGCGGTCGCCGATCTCAAGCTTGTCGCCCTTTAACAATACTCCGCTTCGCCCTTGATTTTTGGC